>NZ_JBWZCJ010000011.1:0-140727 GCF_059383535.1 Pseudarthrobacter sp. HLT1-3
GGATAGCACCCACCGCCACCGGCAGAACACAGGTGACGGTGCACTCAACCCTGCCTGTCGTCCAGAGCCAAAAAAGGCTTGACAAGCGTTAGGGAATCTCTTCAAGGTTCGTGGGGAAATGGATTCCCGGATGAGTGTCATGCCGCCGTCCTGGCGGCACTTCTCATGAGAATAACTGATTTGTAATTGCCGGCGTTCCGGTAGCCGCGGGCTGTGCGTTTGATGTGCTTGATGCCGGTGATATTGGCCTCGACCTTGCCAGTGGTGGCGCCGGTGACGATGAGGACTTCGATCTCGTTCGACCACCGGCAGACAGTGCGGTAGAGCTTGTTTGTCTCGGGCCGGCCGGCGTCCTCGACGAGCACCTTGAGTTCGGCTTTCGCGGCCGCCGCGGCCGCCGCGGCGGTCAGGTAGTCGGTGCGCAGCAACGCCCTGAGCTGCTCTTTGACCTTCCACACGGCTTGCAGCTTGCTGGTCGGGTCGTCGGCGGCGAAGACCTCAGCCAGCCGGTGGGCAGCCGTCTCGGAGAGCGTGTCGCCGGCCCGAAGGAGCAGCATCCGGTGGGCCCAGGCCTTGTCAACGCCACGGCCGCGGCGGCCCTTGACCTGCTGGGACAGGTTCTGGCGGCTTGGTTTCCGAGGGAGACCAGATGGAAGTGATCGACCGCGACGGCGGTGCGTGGGAGCCACATCCTCAACGCTTTCCGGAACGCCGCCGACGGGTCGATCGCGACGACCTGCACACCCAGACGCCACTGCAGCGGTCGGGCGAACAGCCAGTCCCCGACGCCCCTGTGGTCCCGGCCATCGACCACGCCCAGGACCTGTCCGGTGTCCAGATCAACGATGGTCGTCATCCACGGCTCGTGCCGGATCCACGATGTGGAGTCAGGGTCCCGGAAGTACCGCACGGACCGGAACCTGTGCTCGTCGATGCCGAGCATCCGGGGCCTGAGCTCATCCACGTCGGGCAGGGTCAGAAGGCAGGCTTCGGTCAGTGCGGCACGGACAAGCCACCAGGATACCGCGAACGCGGCGGCGGTCTCGGACACGGCCCGGCCGGAGCTGATGACCGCGTCAACGACGTGGTCCCGGAGCCGGCCGGTGGATCGGGCACGGGGCGGGACCTGGGCGGTGGATTCGAAGAACGACAGCCGCGGGCAGGCCGGCTCCTCGCAGTGCCAGCGGTACTTGGACCAGAGGACCTCCACGGCGCCGGCGACGGGAATGTCGCGGATCCGTTGGAAGCGTCGTTCCTTCCGCCGCGTCGTTCCTTCCGCCGCGTCGCGACGACACCGCAGCTGGGCAACCCGGCGGCTGATCGGTTTCGACGATGATCTGGCGCCGGCCATCAGCCAGCACGGTCGCGGCGATGACGGTGGGCAGGTTGAAGATGCTGGTGGCAGCGTCGGGCGCCGCCCCGGTAGGCTCGATCAAGGCTCGTGGTCCTGTTCCTGGTTGAATGCTAGACACACTCATCCCAGCAGGGCCACGGGCCCCTTATTTAGCTACGACACGGAATCAATTCCCCACGAACCACGAAGAGCCGTAAAATGCTTCCGCACACCCACCACCGGCGCAGATGACTACCACCCGCCGGCGGTCAGGACGAAAAACCAGAGTTTGCATGCGAAGGGCTCCATATCCGCAATAACTACTATCGTCGGAGAACCACACTCTTGGGACTGACACTGTTCCGGTCTTGGATCCTATTTTTGGAACCGGCTACGGCGGAAGCCATCCCTGCCACAAAAATTACCAAAAACAGATAGACGACAATTCCTTGGTTGAACAGGAAAATCCTCCAGTACTCAGCCAATAGGTAGAGCGCAAGACCAGCACCCAAAGCGAATCCTGACTTGTATTGTTTGCAATGTCCGTACGTGATTCCTGATAGCGCAACGGCAACCAAGCTCCAAATCAGCCCCCACAGACCAAAGGTATTGTAAATATCGGCAAATGCAGAGTTCGTCGTCAGGTTGCCGGCCACATCAACCTGGTTGGCATACCGCGAATCACCGCTAATCACGAACTCGCCTTGCTTATCTTGGAAAAACGTTGGTACCAAAATTTCAAGCGAGTTCTCGAAACTGCCCCTGTCTGGGAACATTCCGCTAAAAACAGAACTAGCCACAGCTCCAGAAACTTGAAATGGAGCGCCCAAATAGGTGAGTATCTGATACCAGTTCATGAGTACGGGATTATCAATGTCGTAAACCATGTAATACTTAGCATTTCTAAAGAAGTTCAGAATGCCTAAAAGTGAGAAAACAGTAAAGCCAGCAACAGCAACGCGCGAGAGCTTCATCCTGGCATCAGGATTAGAGTGGCTGTAAAAGAATACAAAAACCACAATTGCCATCAGCAGCGACATTCGTGAGGAAAACAAAGCACTTGCAATCAGCAGCCCGACGTTCCAGACGGCCATCAATAGAGAGCACCGCCTCCTCAACCACAGTGCAACCGCGAACGGTGCAGCCAGTACGGTTGTGTACCTCGCAGTAGCAATCCCTGCACCCCCCTTAAGCGGTTCGGAGAGATCATTTCCCGAATTTTCGGCCAATGCAGAGAGGATTGAACCTTGTTGCTGCGCCAGGAAGAGCGCGTACAGCACTCCCACCGTCGCCAAAGCTGTCAAAATTTTGAGAAACATTTTGTCATAGTGCAGCGATGATTCGACTGAGGCGATCGACCGGAGCGGAGCAATAGACTTCCCAAACATCAGGCCAGCGCTGAATACGAGGAAACAGAGCATGTACCATGCCCCAAGAATTACAAATCCTCCCCAGGTAAATTGAGTGCGCTGAGAGAAACCACGTAGAAATATCGACTCGCCTGGCACAGCCCACGCTGCGGCGCTCAACACGAGCGGCATGACAAAGACGAATCCTGGTTGAACTACTGATGCGAGTTTCAACGACGCTTCCTTGGATGTACGCAAGAGCCCAAGTCATGTGAGGCCCAGCGCTGGCCCGATACCTCAGGCCGGAATTTAGTTAGTTCGCTCAAGTTTCTCCTGTTCGGATGGCATCGGTACCTCGTGTCGAAGAGCCGACTCTCTTCTGAAGCTTCTCAACAAAGGTGTCACCGCAACGCTTGTCATCGTAAGAACCAAGAGCTCGCTTATCGCTAATCCCAAAGCAACACCGGAGGGACCTGAAGTCAAGTTGAGCATCACCATCGCCGGAAGGCCTATTATTGCTCCAATAATCGTGGCAACCAAGACGACTTGGGTCTTTCCAGCGGGAATAAGTATATTTCGAACGAGGGGAGTCGAAGCGGAGACCGCAAAGAATGCAACCCCGTAGAAAGCCGTCATCGGGTTCTGGGCAGCTACGGCGGAGCCAAACAAGAGTTCAGACGCCCATGGACCTGCTAGGCAGAGGAATCCCAGACCAAAAAGGCCAAGAATACTGTGGGCGATGATTACGGCCAGGTGGCGACGGAAGGCATTGCGTGCGGATGGCTCCAGAACCCAGCCTTGCACCGCGTTGGCTAATGCCACTATCGCAAAAAGCCCGTACCTGTATAACTTGTCCCCGGACGCGACAGAGCTTATCTCACTCGCGCTGCCGCCAATCGAAACAACTGGAATAGGTGCCGCTACATAGGCGATGCCGGTAGCTTCTATCAATGCCGTGTTTGACCGGCGACGCAGCATCTTCAGCGTATCGGCGCTAAAAGGTCGAACCCGCGGCAGCAGAGTACCCAACAGTTGACGGTGAAAGAAACATAGTCCGGACACCGTAGCCAAAATAAGAAGTAGAGGATAGAGCCAAATGATCCCCGTTAGAAGTAGCAGTCCCGCAGACAGCGCCGTCGCCACCAACTTCGGAATAGTTTCGAATCTGGCAATTGGCCCGGGCCTGCCTCGGCCAATCAAGTACCAGGAGGGAGACCAACCGACTAGTGCCATCGATATAGCCATGCCTACCCCTTCAAGCAAATGCCCTGGAGGGCACATCAGAATGGAAAGGATAACGATGCTGGGTAGGACTAATATCGAGACCAGAGCTTTGGCGGACAGCACCTCTATATATGTATCGCGGTGGACGTCGGCCCTATCGGACGAAGCGATGGCGGGTGGCCCCCAAATCATGCTTCCATATCCGATTGCAACGGACCCTATCGCGCCGACTGCTTGCCCGATGGCAACGCTTGACCACCCCTCGGGCCCTCCTAATCTAGCGACAATAGGAAGCAGGATGAGCGGGGTTAAAGCAGATATGAACGGCAGCGCCGAGAATCCAAGAAGTCGTTTTATTAGGCTCTTCACGCTATTACTCAAGTCCGTTCTTCCATGATGACCGACAACTCTGGTGGAACGGCCGTTGTCGTAGCCAACCCTGCAGCCTGCGAGAGTCCACTACATAGTCTGGTCGGTTCTTCGCAGCTCAGCCGCTATTGCATTTGCGATTCTATTCGATTAGAAAATCGAAGTATCTCAGAAGCTTTCACTGCCCAGTCTTCGACGAGCGACCGACTGGACCCGAGGACATTGTAATGAGGTTCGCTAAAGTGGCGCCGAAGACAGTGGCCAGCTTCCTCAAAAGAAGAATACGTACCCACTCCAGGAATTGTTGGCGTGTTGTCAGTACGTTGGCGTCTTGCGACTACAAAGAGGCCCGCGGCTAGGTATTCAAATAACTTCATTGGGCTTCGTCCCGAATTCAAATCAGAGTTCGTGAATGGCAGCAGCCCAACCTTCGCTTTCGCGAGGACAAATGGAATTTCATCGTAAGGCATTGGACCCGCTACTTTCACGTTCAAAGGCAAGTCTGCAGGTGCAGGATTACTCACGGGGCCTATAATTGTGAACAATTCATCAGGCATGGTCCTTGCGAAATGGACAACAGCCTTCCAGTCAAAGCGCTCGTCAATGGCGCCGACATACACCGCACCCCTTCGCCGAACCTTCGGATTCAAGGCAAACCTAGCGTATTCAACACCGTTTGCCACGAGCATTCGGGGCTGTCCTGGCAACTTCGGGAGCGCATCAAGTACCGGTTCTGAAGTTGCTACAACACCGTGAACATGGGGAATTAGCCGTCGCTGGCAACTACCCGCCGCGCCCTTGAGGTAAAGGTCGGTGGGCCTGAATATGCGTACCCTCCCTAACGAACGAAGATACTTGCTGTCCATTAGTGGCTGATCTATCAATACTAAGTCGGGGCTCTCGAAGCCAATCTGCCGTAAGAGCGGTTCAAGATAGGATCCGCGGCTCAAACGACTCGGAAGGAGCGTCTGGCTGCACGCATGCACCACCCCATGTGCATCCTCCTTGGGGCCATCCATGGCCAAACCCCGCCGAACGGGGTCACCTCGGCCGAGAACTCGGTGAAGCGAAGACCATGGAGTGGAGACATGCGCAACGTGACCCCCAGCCCGAGACATTTCCCGCGCAAGGTGGTGACTCCCAACTTTGAACACGCCGCCGTCAGCTGTATGACTCACAAACAGGATTTTCTTGCTCATTGGGACTACCTCGCCTCGTCTCTGTGACTCGCTTATGAAGGGTATGCCAGAAGCGCATCCGAGACTTTTCGCGCAACGTTGCACCAATCGTAACGACTTCTCCACCGATCGCTCGGACTTATCGGCCCACCCTCGCTGGTGGAGGCGCAGGTATCCATGGCGTCAGCCCATCCCTTCGGATCATACGCATCGTCGACGCAGCTCCCATGTTCTCGTGCAATCTCAGCCACAGTTGCACAACCTTTCCAAAAGGCAACCCTGGTCCCGCATCGGATCGCTTCCACCGCGGGTAACCCGAACCCCTCCAGGATTGAGGGGAATAACAAGGCTGCAGACTGCCTGTACAAGTGAGCTAATTCTTGGTCTGAAAGTTGGCTGTAGACACGGATTTGCGATTCCACTCCTATCTCCTCGGCCAAAAGCCGAACTCCGGCCTCATCAGAGCTAACTACAGCGATTGAGTAGTTGGGTCTCAGCCGAAGAGCAAGGAATAGAACGCGGAGATTCTTATGCGGTTTAAGATTTCCAACGAACACAAAGCTGGTTGGAGAAACATCTGCCGGCTCGTGCGCGAAGCAGAAATCCTCTGAGACTCCATTTCCGACATTCACCACTTCGATATCTTCGTCATTTAGCCAAATGCGAATTTGCTCACGAGACGTCTCTGAGACTGTGAAAACAGTCCGAGCCTTGACTACCGCGGGTCGAACCACAAATTCATAGTAGGCCTTCTTGAGTGCGGAACTCTCTTCATCAATATCCAGATGGATTAGATCATGAATTGTAAGTAGTTGAACTCCTCGGCAGATACCTGCGTTGAATCCAGGCGTATATACGATGTCGCGAGTACCAAGTCGGAGCCGCTGCCCATTGACTACATCGAGCGGTGACGTGGGCTTCAATCGAGATTCGAGCTTCTTGAAAGGAACAGGCAGTCGACTTGTGACCTCGCGCCCAAACCTAGCAATACCATGATGGCCCGTCCAACGTTGATCAACATAAATGGCGCCGGCTCTGGATTTTGACATGTTCGCTCCTATCCGACTCTCTTTAAGGACATCCGACCGCCCATTTTTTGCAGTATTCCATCTCGGCAGCCTCGGAAGTAGACTGAAAAAAACCTCATGTTTCGATGACGTAAACACATCGCAACAACATAACCAGAATAAACAGCAAAGTTCAGCAGGAACCGGAACAAAACATGTCTACGACGTGCTCGCGCCAGGTCAAGGAAAAGGCAGTTTCGGTAGGAGTAATAAGTACGAGCATCATTCTCAGCCTTTATCATGCCAGTTAGATACCGGTCAGTCGTAGAATCGACCCATTTGCTACCAGCATCGGTAATCTTCGCACTTTCACACAAATGGATCCTCACGCCTAGATCGCTCATCCGTCTCGTGTACTCAACGTCATCAAAATAGAGAACAAAGTCTTCTCGCGGGAGCCCTACGCGCCTAAAAACTTCGCTTGGTGCAAAAAGTCCACCATAGGGCGCCTGTGGAAGAGCTGCCCGAGCCAGATTTCGTTTTCTCCCCTTAACGCCAAATACGCGAGAAAAGAGATCAAAGCCGAAGAAAACACCGTCCGGTTCAAACACATTTGAAGCATCTGCTCCTGAAGTCAGCAGCGCATGGTGCTCGTCGGTATCTCGGTTGCAAGCAATTGCAACCGAGCTCGAAGGAAGTCCCAGCACGTCTAAAAATTCGAAACAAGCCTCAAGACAGCCGGGGGTTGGCCAATTATCGTCATCTAGGATCCAAATATGCGTTGCGTCAAGTTCTAATGCAGCACTGATTCCGGCTCCGAATGCAATCGCAGTTCCTGCATTTTCTTCGAAACGTTCGATCTCCACCGTCCCTGCCGAAGCTATACGAAAGGCTTCGAGTTCCGTTCTGCTTTTGTAAATGGAACCGTTATCAATAACAATAACCTTTGAAGCGCCGGAGCTAAGCGCCCGTCTGGCCGTCTCAACGCACATGTCAGATCTATCACCATACGTAACAGTAATCGCGACGGTTTTAGTTTCCATCAAACTCACAATCTCGGTGTCGAACGATCCAGTACTCGCGACGTGTCAAGTCCACACACAAAACACCAGTTAGGCCTCTACATGAAGGGCGACCCATTCGCGAATCTCCTCTTGGAATCGTTGTCTGGAATAGCGAATTGTGTGGTCTGCGATTCGCGACCGATCAACTGACAGGGCTCGACGTATTGCCGGACCAAATGTGGTTTCATCAAGCGGGTCAAACAACGCCCCCGTCTCGCCCTCGATGACCGTCTCACTGGCCCCACCTAACTGATTTGCAAGCACAGGGGTACCGGCGGCCATAGCTTCTACGGGCATGATCCCAAAATCCTCGACAGGCGGGAACACGTATAGGACCGCCCGCTGGTACAGCGCGCGCAACAACTCTGTCGAGGGTCTGTCGATGAAGGTGACCGGGACCGTAGAGGCGGAAGACAATATCCTTAACCGCGGTTCATCAGCTCCACCGCCGGCCAACACAACCGGGATTCCCGATATTTCTCCCGCCCTGATCACAACATCCAGCCGTTTGTAACTCACGAAGCGCGAGGCTCCAAGGATAAATTCAGCAGGCAAAGCGTCATAGACGGCTCGATCATCGGACGAGAGCGCTAACGACCAATCAGCCCTGGCCCGGATTTCCGCTACATCAACCGGCGGATATATGACGTGAGCTTCGAGGCCCCATGCCCGCATTATACGTTCCTTCACAAACATGCTATTCGCAGCTATCGCGGAAGCTTCTTTAGCGCGGCGCCTATCCAGTGGCTTCAGCACGACCGAGGCCAGCTTTGCCAGCGTTGACTGGCCGCGTTCATCGAGGTCGGGTTCCCATATATAGCGGGCCGGAGTGTGGACGTAAACCAGTTTGTGCATTTGGCGACGAAGCCGCACGTGATGCGCGAACAAATGTGAGCTAACGAGGGCCACTTGAGCGGCGCCTGAGCGCAAATTGGTGTGGCGCCACACTAGTGGCATCAAGGGAAGGGACAAAATCTTGCGTCCACGGAAGGGACGACGAGCCAGGACACTTTCAGATATTGTCACTGCTGACTCCAAGTCAGCCCCTGACGATCGCCAAAGGCAAAACAGGTCAGACCCTGGAAAAGCCTCCATCATGGCTGTCGCAACGTTCTCCGAACCGCCGATCGATTCAAACCATTCGTGAACTATCGTGATGTTTGGTACCTTCACTGCTGTTGTATTGCTAGACACGACTTTCCCCAGAATCCTCGCGAGTACGGGCCACTTGGCCACATTTGCCCATCACAGTTACGAACGCTTCAGGCTTGCGACCTGATGCGGTCGATGCAGGGTAGAAACGAGGCTAAGTGTGTCACGACTGCGGTACTGCTTCCTGCAAACCTGACAAAATCCGAGGGCTTTTTGGGTTCTCACCGGACATCCTACGATTGGACTCCTCCGCATAGCAGCCCGAATGAAGTTGAAGCCTCAAGCAGATAGTATCGTACAGTCCGCTAGGGCAGATGGACAGACAGCACAAGGGGTAGATGTGGGGAAGCTGCACCAAGTGCACAACTGGCGGCGGAAGTACGTCAGGCGTCTGCGGTTGATCGATGCCTGTGTCGTACTTTGGGCTGTGGCCGGCGCCTTCGGAGTCCGCTTCGGTTTCTCGGACCTACAGACGGGCGTACGGGATGTCGACTATGCAGTATTGTCCGTCGGGCTGACGCTGGCATGGTGGCTAATGCTGGAGTTCTGGGGATCTCGCGACTCCAAGATCCTCGGATCCGGTTCCGAGGAGTACAAGCGAGTGCTGGCGACCTCAGCTTGGTTGTTCGGCATAGTTGCCCTCATTTCCTACTCGCTCCGTATTGACACGGCCCGCGGCTTTGTCGGATTGGCATTTCCCGCTGGTGCGGTCGGGCTACTGACTGCTCGATGGCTACTTCGCCAACACCTGAGCATGGAACGGAAAAGGGGCAAGAGCAGCTCTCGAGTCCTGATCATCGGCGGGCCCTACTCCGCCGCCCATCTCGTACGATCACTACAAAGCGTCCCGGATGCAGGCTACCTCCCGGTGGCCACCCACCTGCCTGGAGCTACTGAGGAAAATCGACGCTTGACGGGTTCGGAACTTCCAGTGACCGGGGTAGAAACAGATATTCAGTCCATTCTCGCCGTCATAGTGGCGACGAATGTTGACGCAGTGGCTATATCCGCGGGCGTGAATTTGCATCCTAAGGATCTCCGACGGCTTGGTTGGGAATTGGCCGCTAGAGACATTGGAATGATATTGGCGCCTGCACTAACGGACGTAGCAGGGCCGAGAATCCATACTCAGGCCATCGCGGGACTACCCCTAATCCACGTGTCAACACCGAAACTGACCGGCGGAAAAAAAGTGGCCAAGCGAGCATTTGATATTACACTCGCAGGAATCCTCGTGGCCGCCCTATCACCGGTCTTCCTACTCTTGGCCCTCTTGGTTCGGTTTACTGACCCAGGCCCGGTGTTCTACAGACAGGAGAGAATCGGGCTTCGGGGATCTACATTTGGCATGCTGAAGTTTCGATCAATGAAGGTTAATGCTGACGCAGACCTCCATTCCCTGCTTCAGGCACAAGGATCTGGCGATACGCCGCTCTTCAAGGTGGAGAACGATCCTCGAATCACGTCCGTCGGACGATTCCTCCGTAAGTACTCGCTCGACGAGCTGCCGCAACTACTGAACGTCCTCGGCGGTAGCATGAGCCTGGTAGGTCCACGGCCTCAACGGGAAGGCGAGGTGGCTTTGTACGACGATGCCGCCCACCGCCGCCTATACGTAAGCCCCGGAATGAGCGGCCTGTGGCAGGTGAGCGGCCGTTCCAATTTGAGCTGGGAAGAGAGTATTCGACTCGACCTCTACTACGTAGAGAATTGGTCGCTAATGGGTGACGTGCTGATACTTTTCAAGACGTTCAGAGCAGTATTTGTAGGTACCGGGGCTGTCTGATCTAGACCTCACATTCCAGCGGCCCTGTCCGCCAATCCTTTATCGAGGAAGGCAAAATATGCGAATTTCTGTAATCGGCTGCGGCTATCTGGGCGCCGTTCATGCTGCCTGCATGGCCAAACTGGGGCACGACGTCGTCGGCATTGACGTCGATGAACATAAGATCGCAGCCCTTTCCGCCGCCAAAGCACCGTTCTTCGAGCCAGGACTCGATGTACTCCTCGCTGAAGTCCAACTGGTGGGCCGGCTGTCCTTCACAACCGACATGGCCGCGGCGGCCGGAAGCGACGTCCACTTCATCTGCGTGGGAACTCCGCAGAAGAAGGGTGAAAACGCCGCCGATATGAGCTACGTTGACGCCGCCACGCTGGCGCTTCTCCCCCATCTCCAACACGGAACCGTCGTCGTCGGGAAGTCGACTGTGCCCGTAGGAACGGCTGCCAGGCTGGCAGAATTGGTACTGAACGTCGAACCGGCTGCTCACCTCGTCTGGAATCCGGAGTTTCTGCGCGAGGGGCACGCGGTGTCCGACACGCTTCAACCGGACCGCTTCGTCTACGGCGTGCCGGACGGCTCCGAGGACCATCCGGCCGTGGCAATACTGGACGAGGTCTATTCCGTATCTTTGGCCACAGGCACGCCTCGATTGGTGGCGGATCTCGCCACCGCGGAGTTGGTGAAGGCAGCAGCTAATTCTTTTCTGGCCACCAAGATTTCCTTCATTAATGCCATGGCTGAGGTGTGCGAAGCTGCCGGCGCCGACGTTTCACGCTTGGCGGACGCAATCGGCATGGATGACCGAATCGGCCGGAAGTTCCTGAACGCCGGCATCGGCTTCGGCGGGGGATGCCTTCCGAAGGATATTCGGGCGTTCATGGCCCGTGCCGGCGAGTTGGGCGCCGACCAGGCGCTGACATTCCTTCGCGAAGTGGATGCGATTAACATGCGTCGCCGGACTCGGGTGGTGGAGCTTACGCGCGAATTGTGCGGTGGCATGCTGCTCGGAAAGCGGATCACCGTTCTCGGTGCCGCGTTCAAACCTGAGAGCGATGATGTCCGCGATTCGCCAGCCCTGAGCATCGCCGCCCAGCTCCAACTACAAGGCGCCGTTGTGACCGTCACGGATCCGAAGGCATTGACCAATGCCGCCGGACGTTTCCCGGAACTTCACTACGAACTGGACACAGACAAGGCCGTACAGCGGGCCGATGCCTTGCTGCTCCTGACAGAATGGCAGCAATACCGAGACCTGGATCCCTACGAACTGGCGGCTGCGGTTGGCTCTCCCCGCATCCTAGACGGGCGAAACGTCCTGGATGCCGAAAAATGGCGTGCAGCCGGATGGACTTATCGCGGACTCGGGCGTCCATAGGCCATGACTGAAACAGGCGAGGCAAAATGGGCCGGGGAAAGAAGCCGCGCCAAATCGGGCTGGGCCCGAGCAGACGACCCGCGCAGGCGTCGCCGTCGGCTGATTATTGCTGCATCATGCCTGGCGGCTGTCGCGGTCTTGGCTGTGGTTGTGGCAGCTTGGCTCGGCTCCCGGGCTACCATCATCAAGAACGAACTAGAGGCCACGACGCAGCTCATTCCCGTTCTCAAAGCCAGTATCGTTGGCGAAAATTCGACAGAGGCCAGTGCGACGGTGGATCAGCTGCGCGCCCACACGTCGACGGCCCGCGAGGCAGCAGGAGATCCCCTCTGGACCCTGGCCTCCGCAGTCCCCGGGCTCGGCGCTAACTTCAGCGCCGTCGCTGAAGTTGCCCGATCAGCGGACGATGTCGCCGCCTTGGGCTTGGTTCCCCTCGTCAAGGTCTTCGGTTCCCTTAGCTGGGACAGCCTGGTACCAAGCGGCGCGGGGACTGACCTGAAACCAATCCAAACCGCCTCTCCCAGCGTTTCAGCCGCCGCACACGCGGTAAGGACGTCAGCCGAACGGCTGGAGAGAATCGATGCGGGCAGCCTATGGCCCCAAGTGGCCGAGCCGTTGGTGCGGGCACGTCAGCAGCTGCAGGAAGTGACTGGTGCGCTGGATGCATCGGCTGTGGCGGCCCAAATCGCCCCCGGCATGCTCGGAGCCGACGGCCAGCGGAACTACCTGCTCATGGTCCAGAACAATGCTGAGGCCAGAGCCTCGGGCGGAATTCCGGGAGCCTTGGCTGTACTCACACTGAACGACGGCAATCTGACTCTCGGCGAACAGAGCAGTGCCGGCGAAGTTGGCACCATGTCGCCTTCAATCGCAGTGGACGAGGAGCAGCAACAGATCTACTCGACGCGACTTGGCAAATACATGCAGGACGTCAATCTGACGCCTGACTTCCCCACCGCGGCTGCCACTGCGCAAGCCATGTGGGAAAAGAAGACCGGTCAGCGGGTGGACGGTGTGATTTCCATGGACCCAATCTCGTTGGGGTACGTCCTGGACGCAACCGGACCTGTAGAACTCACGGAGCCCGAGCTCCTTGCCCTGGCTAGCGGCGGACTGCCGACGCAGCTGAGCGGCAAGAACGTCGTACCCACCCTCCTTTCCGACGTCTACGCGAAGATTCCGTTGCCAAAGTACCAGGATGCTTACTACGCCGGAGTGGCGAAGGAGGTCTTCAGTACCATTTCGTCTGGTGGAACGGGAGACGCCAAGGGACTCATTGACGGCATCTCCCGCGGGGTGGCGGAGGGCCGAATTCTTTTGTGGTCGGCCGCCACGCAGGAACAGTCGGTTCTAACTAAATATCCAGTAAGCGGATCAATCGCTGGCCCCAGCGTCGCCCCTGCGCAGTTCGGGGTCTATTTCAACGACGGCACGGGCGCAAAAATGGACTTCCATGTCAAGCGAACTGTCCAGCTTGTCAAGAAGTGCGCCATTGACGGGTACGAACAAACAGCAGTCCGCATTACCAGCACCAACACGGCCCCGGCAGACGCGGCGACTTCGTTGCCTCCCTACGTCACCGGCGCTGGCGCATTTGGGGTTCGGGCTGGCTCTGTCCGCACCAACGTGATCGGCTACGGCCCGGTGCAGGCCAATGTGGAAACAGCCTTTGTCGACGGCAAAAAGACGGACTTTGCCGCCCAGCGTCACGCCAATCGACCCGTGGGAGCGGTGACCGTAACCTTGGCTCCGGGCCAAAGCAGCACGGTCGAGCTGACGTTCGGCAAAATAGTCCAGCATAAGGAACCTAACGTGGTAGTCACGCCCACCGTCCAGCCTGTCAATGACGTGATACTCGCCACAGAAGACGCGGTCTGCAATCAGTGAACGTAAACACTGAGTTAACGGTATGTAAAGCAACTTCATTCACTTTGGTCACACTCATTATGGATGCTAGTGTCTGCAGGGACTTATCTAATGAGATTTCATCTGGCGGCCACTGGGGGGTCGGAAATCTCCACATCGCGTGACACTCGTATATACGGTCTCAGGGGGACTCATGAAAAAAACACTTGCAGCGATCGCACTAGCCGGCACCATTTCACTTATCGGCGCAGTTCCGGCCATGGCAACCTACCCGGCACCGCCCGTCGGCCCCGGGCAGTCCCCCAACTCCGCCAACGCCGCCGTTTCTGATGGCACTGTTGGCCCGGGGGAGCAGTTTGTCTTCCGCGGCAACGGCTTCAAGGCCGGCGAAGGTCTGACCATCAGCGTCAGGCCGGGCGAGCGTCCGGCATCGACTGGCGCAAGCGTCGCCGGGCGTGGCATGACGGTTTCCGGAAAGATTACCCTGCCGCTGGCAGCGCAGAACTTCCCCGCCGAAGCAAAAGCCGATGGCGCCTTCGCCTTCCCGCTCACCATCAGTGAGACGGGCGTCTACACTCTCACCGCCACCGGCTTGGAGTCTGGCCTCTCCGCCAGCTCCACTGTCACGGTGCAGGGCCTCGCGGTGGGCGCCGGCCTTGCGGACACGGGTAATGGAACCGCCCTGGCCAACACCGGTGCAGATGCCAACCTGATGATCTGGTCCCTGGTAGGCGCGGGCGCCCTGGCAGCCGGCATCACCTCCGTCGTAGTGGTTCGCCGCCGCGCGAAGGCTGACGTCGCCGTCTAGGCACAGCTACAAGCGTCAAAAAGGGTGGTGGTCTCCGGGATACTGGAGATCACCACCTTTTGCTTTGGAAACTTCCTAAGGAACACATGAGGGCCACAGTCGCGCCGCGCATATGGCGCATCGTCCTGTCGGGGCTGCTGATGTTCCTGGCGCTGGTTGGTTTCTGGCCCAGCCCAGTGGACCAGCCAGTGCGGGGACAGGTAGCCGGATTCATCTTTTTTATCCACGCCCTCGGTGTTCCGGCATGGATCGGTTACGGCTTCATTGAAGCCTCCGCCAATGTGGCGCTCTTTGTGCCCCTCGGCGTTGTGGCTGCAATGGCGTTCCCGAGGAAGCCTTGGTGGCGGATCGGCGCCCTAGGCTTATTGGTTTCCGGTTGCATGGAGTTGGGCCAGTTGCTCTTTCTTCACAGCCGCTTCCCCAGCCCGCTGGACTTTGCCACCAACACCCTTGGAGCCTCCCTGGGCTCACTGCTCGTTGCGCTGTTTATCCGCCGTCAGGGCGGCACCAGGGCTAGCTGACGAATGCCTTCATCCAGGCCTTGAGCTCCTCGCCGAATTCCACACGCTCCGATGCGATGGATATGACGGCTTTCAGGTAGCTCAGCTTGTCGCCGGTGTCGTACCGGCGGCCCTTGAACACCACCCCGTACACGCCGCCACCTTCGCAATCCGAGGTGGCAAGGGTCTGCAGCGCATCGGTGAGTTGGATTTCGCCGCCGCGGCCGGGCTCAGTCTCCTCGAGAACGTCGAAGACTGCCGGGTGGAGCACGTACCGTCCGATGACGGCCAGGTTGGAGGGGGCGTCGGCGGTCGTGGGTTTTTCCACCAGCCGGTTGACGCGAAAATGGCTTTCACCGTCGATGGGTGAAACGTCGGCGCAGCCGTACGCGCTGATCTCGACAGGGTCCACTTCGATCAGGGCAAGGACGGAGCCGCCCGTTCGGGCCTGCACCTCGATCATGGTGCTCAGGAGTTCGTCGCGCTCGTCGATCAGGTCATCGCCCAGCAGGACGGCGAAGGGCTCGTCGCCCACGTGCTGGCGGGCGCACAGTACGGCGTGGCCGAGTCCCTTGGGGTCGCCCTGGCGGACGTAGTAGAGGGGTCCCAGGGCGGACGCGTGCTGGACGGCTTCCAGCTTCTCAAAATCGCCCTTGAGTTCCAATGCGCGTTCCAGGCTGGGCTCACGGTCAAAGTGGTCCTCTAGCGCGCGCTTCTGCCGGCCCGTGATCATCAGCAAATCGGTCAGGCCGGCGCGGACAGCTTCCTCGACCACGTACTGGATGGCCGGCTGGTCGACCACAGGCAGCATTTCCTTGGGCATCGCCTTGGTGGCGGGCAGGAAACGTGTTCCCAGTCCGGCGGCCGGAATGACAGCTTTAGTAACCAATTTCCCCAAAGTCATAGGGGAACCATACAAGCGCTACCTCAAAATGAGAATGGCTAGCCCTTGAAGACGGGCTTGCGCTTCTCCTGGAACGCCCGGAACCCCTCGGAGTAGTCCTCGGTCTTGCAGAGCCGGGCCTGCTCGGTGTTCTCCTCTTCCATGGATTCCCAGAGGCCGAGGCGCTGGTCCCGGATGTGCGCCACGAGTTCCTTGCTGGCTTTGAACGCGCTGGTGGCGCCGGCGGCGGCCTTGGCCACGATGGCGCGGGTGTTCTCCAGCAGGTCGGCCGCGGGCATGGCCCGGCTGAACATGCCCTGGGCCACGGCGTCCGCGCCGGACATGAGATCGGCGGTGTAGATCAGGTCCAGCGTCCGGTGCATGCCGAGGCGTTCGGTGAAGTACCAGTGGCCGCCGGAATCGAGTGTGGCGCCGAGGTTCGCGAACGGGGAGCCAAACTTGGCGTTCTCCGCCACGTAGACCACGTCGGTCGCCAGCAGCAGCCCCAGCCCGACACCCAGGCAGGCCCCCTGAGCCGCCGCGAAGGTGGGCGCAGGGAACGCGGTCATCTTCTTGAGCAGCGGCTGCAGGAGCCCGCCCAGGTAGGCCTGCACGTCGTCGGTCTCCGGCGTCACGCCGGCGATGTCCCGGCCCGCACAGAAGGCGCGCCCCTCGCCCCGCAGCAGCAAAGCCCGGACCTCGCCGCGCTCGGCGGCGGCAGCGGCGTCGTCGTACGCCTGGGTTAAATCCTTGAGCGCCTGCCCGTCGAGCGAGTTGAGCTTGTGCGGGGCGTCGAGGACGATCTCGGCGACGCCGTCGGCGATGGAGAGGGAAATCATGGGGCTCCTGTGGTCGGGACGGAAAGCGGGATGAGGCTGCTAGACGTCGAAGTCGACGGTCACTTCCGGCGTCGTGGGGTGCGACTGGCAGGTGAGCACGTAGCCCTTGTCCAGCTCGTCCTGCTCCAGCGCGTAGTTCTCGTCCATGGTCACGGCCCCGGTGACCACCTTGGCGCGGCAGGTTCCACAGACGCCGCCGGCGCAAGCGAACGGTACGTCCGGACGGACCCGCAGTGCCGCGTTCAGGATCGATTCGCGGGCGTGCGTGGGGCTGGCGACCTCGCCCTGCAGGCCGTCGAGCTTGAAGGTGATCTTGTAGGTGGCCTGGGACTCGTCCACAATTACCGGGCGTCCGGCGTTGCCCTCGGGGCGGTCCGGTTTGCCGGTGGTGAACAGTTCGAAGCGGATGTGGTCCGGGTTGACGCCGCGCTCGGCCAGGGTGTCCCGGCAGAGCTGGACCAGCTCGAACGGGCCGCACAGGAACCACTCGTCGACGTCGTCGGCGTGGATGGCCGTGCCCAGCAGGGCCTGCAGCTTCTCCGCGTCGATCCGACCGCTGAGCAGCGGCGCGATCCGCTGTTCGCGGGAGAGCACGTGGTGCAGCGCGAGCCGGGCCGGGTACTTGTCCTTCAGGTCCGCGAGTTCCTCGAGGAACATCACGTCCATGGCGGCCTTGTTGGCGTAAACCAGGTCGAAGCGGGTTTCCGGGTGCGCCGCGAGCAGCGTGCGGGCGATCGCGATCACCGGGGTGATGCCGGAACCGGCGGCGATCGCGACGAAGGAGCCGGGCTCCCCCGCGAGCTCCTCCGGGTGGTTCATCGAGTTCATCAGGTTCTGCTCTTTGCCGTCGCGGCCGTGCTTGGACACGAACGCGCCCATCGGGCTCATGACGTCCAGGACGTCGCCGGCCTTGAGTTCGGCGTTCGCCCAAGTGGAGAACAGCCCGCCCAGGTCCTTCTTGACCGCGACCCGGATCTCGCTGCTGCCGTCCGCGAAGCTGCGCGGTTCGGCGCAGATCGAGTAGCTGCGCCGGATTTCCTTCGGCTCGCCGGTCTCGTCCGGCAGGGTGGTGCGCAGGGCGACGTACTGGCCGGGGAGGTAATCGAACTGGCCGGCGAGCTCGGCCGGGACGCCGAAGGTCACCTCGATCGCGTCGTCGGTGAGCCGGCGGACTTCGTCCACGGTCAGCGGGTGGAAGGACGCGCGTCGGCGGCCGGTGGCTGCAGCCGTTTCAGCGGCGGTCTGGCGGACAACAGTCATGGGAGCACCTGTTCCTTACAAAACTTTGAAGTAGTCGAACGGTTCCTTGCAGGCCTGGCAGACGTACAGCGCCTTGCAGGAGGTGGAACCGAAGCGGGTGAGTTCCTTGGTGTTCAGCGATGAACACTGCGGGCATTTGACGGCGAGGGACAGCCGGATGGGCCCGGCGTGCCGCACCGCTGCCGAGTGGCCGGAGGGCGGGGCGATGCCGTACTCCTGCAGCTTGGCCTTGCCGGATTCGGTCATCCAGTCCGTGGTCCAGGCCGGGGAGAGCACCAGCTCAACCCGGACGTGGGGGTAGCCTGCGTCGTGGAACGCCGTGGTGAGGTCGTCACGGATGGCGTCCATTGCGGGGCAGCCGGAGTAGGTCGGCGTGATGGTGACCTGGACGGCGGGCGTCTGCCCGCCGTCGTCGAACAACTGGACGTTCCGGAGGATCCCCAGGTCCGCAACCGTGAGGACGGGGATTTCCGGGTCGCAGACCGTGGCCGCGATGTCCCAGGCCTTCTGCTCGGCCGTTTTGGTGTCCATGTCAGGCATGGTTACCAGCTTGCTCCGGGGTACTCGCGGGCGAGCACCTGCATTTCGGCGAGGATGTAACCGAGGTGCTCAGAGTGCAGTCCCTTGCGTCCGCCGCCGGGGGCGGGCTGGACCGTGGGGACGTCCAGTTCGGCCTCGGCGAGGACCTCGCCGGTGAGCCGGTCGAAGTCGGCGCGCAGGCTCGACGGCTCGACGGCGGCACCGGCTGCGGCGAGGCGGGCGGTGAGTTCGTCGTCGCGGAACAGCTCGTCGACGTAGGGCCAGACAACCTTGAAGCCGTGGATCATCTTCTCGCGGGACTCGTCCGTGCCCTGGGCCAGGCGCAGTACCCACTGGGCGCTGTGGTCGCGGTGGTAGTCCACTTCCTTGACGGCCTTGGCGGCAATGCCGGCCAGGGTGGCGTCGGTGGACTCCACCAGCCGGCGGTACAGCTCGAACTGGTAGTAGCTGACGACAAACTGGCGGGCGATGGTGACGGCAAAGTCGCCGTTCGGGATTTCGAAGATCTGGACCGACCGGAAGTCGTTCTCGCGGCGGAAGTAGGCGAGGTCATCCTCGCTCCGGCCGTCAAGTCCGCCAGCGTAGCTGAGGAAGGAGCGGGCGTGGCCCAGCTGATCCAGGGCGATGTTGCCGAGGGCGATGTCCTCCTCGAGCTCCGGGGCGCGGGAGATCCAGTGGCCGAGGCGCTGCGCGAGGATCAGGGCGTCATCGCCCAGGCGCAGGGCGAACTCGGCAACGTCCTCGCTCGGCTTCGCGGTGCCGGTGCGGACGGCCAGGGCGATGTCCTCCGGGCGGAGCGCGTTGCCGGGCGTGATGCGGGTGGCGCTGGCCGTGGCCTCGCCGCTGCCGCTGGCTGCCTTGACGCCCACGGAGAGGTCCCCGTGGCCGGACGCTTCTGCTGCGGGAGCCGTAGCCGCCGCAGTTTCAGGTGAGGTGCTCACAGGTGCTTCACGCCCTCGCTCTTAGTGTAGTACGTCGCGTGACGGTAGTCCTTGCCCTGGGGCGACTCGAAGAACGCGCCCTTGGAGTCCGGGTCGCTGGAGGCAATGGCGTCTGCCGGGACAACCCAGATGGACACACCCTCGTTGCGGCGGGTGTAGAGGTCACGGGCGTTGCGCAGGGCCATAGCGGCGTCCGGCGCGTGCAGGGAGCCGGCGTGGACGTGGGAAAGGCCGCGGCTGGAGCGGACGAAGACTTCCCAGATGGGCCAGACGTTTCCTGCGTGCGGTTCGGGGGTGGTCATGCTGCGGATTCCTTTTCTGCTAGCTTGCGGCTCTGCTTTTCCGCGTAGGCGGCGGCGGCTTCGCGGACCCAGGTGCCATTGTTGTGTGCTTCGCGGCGCCGTTCCAGGCGCTGGGCGTTGCAGGGGCCGCGGCCGGCGAGGACTTCGTGGAATTCATCCCAGTCCAGCGGGCCGTGCTCCCATTTCTTGGTCTCTTCGTTGAAGCGGATGTCCTTGTCCGGGAGGGTGAGCTCCAGGACCTTGACCTGCTCCATCATCATGCCGACGAAGCGGTTGCGCAGTTCGTCGTTGCTGAAGCGCTTGATGTTCCAGGCCATGGACTGCTTGGAGTTGGGCGAGTCGTCATCCGGCGGGCCGAACATCATCAGGGCCGGGGCGTACCAGCGGTTCACCGCGTCCTGGGCCATCTGTTTCTGCTCGGGGGTGCCGTGCGAGAGTTCCAGCAGGATCTCAAAGCCCTGGCGCTGGTGGAAGGATTCTTCCTTGCAGACGCGGACCATGGCGCGGCCGTAGGGGCCGAAGGAGGCGCGGCAGAGCGGCACCTGGTTGGCGATAGCGGCGCCGTCGACCATCCAGCCGATGGCGCCCATGTCTGCCCAGGTGCGGGCGGGGTAATTGAAGATGGAGGAGTACTTGGCCTTGCCGTCCATCAGGTCCTGGTTCATCTGGTCCCGCGGCTGGCCGAGTGTTTCGGCGGCGGAGTAGAGGTACAGGCCGTGGCCGGCCTCGTCCTGGACCTTGGCCATCAGGATGGCCTTGCGCTTAAGGCTGGGGGCGCGGGAGATCCAGTTGGCTTCCGGCTGCATGCCGATGATCTCCGAGTGCGCGTGCTGCGAGACCTGGCGCAGCAGGGTCTTGCGGTATGCCGGGGGCATCCAGTCGCGGGGTTCAATCCGCGAGTCATCCGCCATGACTTTGTCGAAGTATGCCTGGCCTTCGGCGTCACGCCGGGCCGCATCTTCGAGGCTCTGTTCGTGCCGTGCCGCTGTTGGCTCTCCGGGCACTGACTGCAGGGTCTGCGCTGCCATGGTTGCTCCTATGCATTTCCGATAAATAATTACCGACCGTTCGTTCAGGATATGCGGAAGGCGGGAGATGCGTCAAGCACCGGGACCGATTGCGGCGCTGGTGCGCGGGTGGCCGGTGATAGCTTGAACTGGTGATAAACGGCCGCGGCAAGAAGCTCCCCCTCTGGGCCTCCGTGGCCCGGAACATGCTCATCGCCCTGGTGGCCGTGTCCCTGGTCCAGGGGTTCCTGGTAAAGGCCTACCGGATCCCGTCCGGATCGATGGAGCCGACGCTCCAGGGCGCCGCGGACGGCGGCGACAGGATCCTGGTGAACCGGCTTGCCTACACCGGCTCGGGACCCCGCGGCGGCGACATCGTGGTGTTCACCCGGCCGGAGAGCTGGCAGGCGGAAACTGCCGTGCCGCGCGCTGGCGGGGTGGCCGGCGTTGTCCGTTCCTTTGGTGACATAACTGGGATCGGACCCTCCAACGAGCGGTTCCTGGTGAAGCGAGTGGTTGCCACCGGTGGCCAGACCATCAGCTGCTGTGGTGATAATGGCAGGCTGCGGATCGACGGCCAGCCCCTCGACGAACCCTATATTTTCGACGATCTGCCGTTTGAGGCCGGCAGTCTCGACTGCCAGAGTAGCCCGCGGTCGCTGCGGTGCATTCCCCCGTTTACGGTTCCCGAGGGCGAACTGGTAGTGCTGGGAGACCACCGGTCCAACTCGGTTGATTCCGTCATTGCCTGCCGGAGCTTCACGGATGCGGCCGATGCTGATTGCGTCAGAACGATCCTGTCCTCGGCCGTCGTCGGGCAGGTGGCGGGCAGGTTCTGGCCGCTGAATCGATTTGGCGGAGTGGGCTGACTTACCTACAGACGAAAATATCCCCCGGAGTTCATCTGCTCCGAGGGGATATTTCCTTTCCTAGCTCACCGGCTGCGGTTCCTGCTCGCGGGACTGATAGGCGGTGTAGTACCGGTACGAGCCCGCACCGGTGGTGGGCACACGGTTGAGGATCGTGCCCAGGACGTTGCCGTTGACTCGTCCCAGGTTGCCGAGAGACTTCCCAAGTTCCTCGTCGGTGGTCTTCCCGGACCTGATGACAACGATTGCTCCATCGGCGATGCGGGTGAGGACGGCGGCGTCCGTGACGGGGAGCAAGGGCGGAGCGTCAACCAGCACAATTGCGTCCTGGGCAAGCGTTCTGAGCAGAGTCTTCATGGCCTGCGACCCCAGCAGCTCGCTGGGGTTCGGCGGGATCCGGCCGGATCCGAGGACCCGCAGGTTCGGCATCGCGCTCCATTCCTGCAGCACGTCCCCGAGCTCGGCGTGGCCGCTCAGGACGTCCGTGACGCCGACTCCGGGGACCAAGTTAAAGACATCAACCAGGGTGGGGCGGCGCAGATCGCCGTCGACCACCACAACGTTCTCGCCGGCGGCAGCCATGGTGACGGCAAGGTTGGCCGTGACGGTTGACTTGCCCTCGGCCGGGACGGAGCTCGTCACTACAATGATCCGCGGGGGATTGTCGACGTCGACGTACTGAAGATTTGTCCGGAGTTCCCGCAGGGCCTCGGTGATCGCGTGCGATCCATCGCCTGATGCTACCGGGCTGAACCCGTCGTCCAGCACGGTGCTTTTCCCGTCCAAGCGGTGGTCCACCGGGAGGGTTCCGAGCACAGGAACTCCGAAGCGGCGTTCGATGGCGGTCGCGCTCCGGAGCCGGCGGTCCAGATGATGGCGGAGCATGGCGTACAGGACGCCGAGAGCCAGGCCTGCCAGAGCTCCGATAGCAAGAGTGAGCTTGACGTTCGGCGACGTGGGGGCCGTCGGCAGGGGCGCTTCGCCCAGCGGCACCACCCGGACGACCGGGACGGCGACAACGTCCGAGCCTTCGACCGCGGGGAGGCTTTCCATTTCCTTGACCTGCTCGGCCAGCCCCTTCACCCAGGCATCCGCGACGCGTTGCGCGGTTGCGGGATCCGTGGAAGTCGCAGTGACCGCAATCTGGGCGCTTTCCTTCGGCAGGGTCACAGAGATCGTCCCCAGCAGGGCGTCCGGCGATGTCGTGAGCCCAAGCGCCGAAACAACGCGTTCGGCCACGAGCCTGGACTTGGCCACGGGTTCGTACTTGGTGGCCTTGGTCTGGGCCAGGTTCTCGCTCATGAGCGAAAGGCTGAGGTTATCCGAGCCGCCGGCGACAACGATCCCGCTGGACTGTGCGGCGTAGATCTTGGGCTGCAGGAGGGTCCAGCAGAAGGCAAGCACGGTCAGTGCCAGGGTGAACGCCACGATGCCCTTCCAGCGGGCCCGCGCGATGCGCAGGTAGTCCTCCAGCGCAAGTCCTGCTGCAGGTTGGCCGATGTTATCGGCCGTTTCAAAACCAGTCACGCTATGGTCCTCTCCCCCGTGCCTGGCCCCAGCGACCCACACGAAAATTTACTGTACGGTACGGTGACCGCGTTGATGTGCATATATCTACGGCGCTAACCGCGCAGGAGTAATCCACGGCTGACGAGTCCGTCAACGGCCACATCCAGCAGAGCTTCATAGCCCTCGGGCAGTCCATGGAAGGCTTCGATCCGGCCCACCAACGTCTCCATCGAGACCGGGTGCTGGGCGGTCTGCCAAATGACGGGACCGATACCGCTGAGCTTGGTGAGTTCCGTTTCGGTCAGGACCAGCAGGTCCTCGCCGATCTCCACTGCATCAACGGCGTCAGCGGTCCGCAGCCAGCCTGCAGGGATTTGCTCTGGTGGCCCTTCTTTGGTGGTACCTGTTCCCCGGGCTGCGGGATCTGACTCCGGTTGCGCCAGCGCGGGCGACCACGTCTCGGTGATTTCCGCCGGGTTGGGCGGCACCGCGAGAAAGAGCGGCGCGAGGCTGACCTTCAGGTCGGCCGCTTCCGAATAGCTGACCCTGAAAACTCCGCCTACACTGTCAATCAGCCGGCACAGGGACTGAAGCGGCTGAACAACGGCCGACTGGGACGAAGTATCAGGAATAAGTGCCAGTACTGCCTCTACCAAAGGGACGGGTTCGATAATGGGCAACTGATGTTCCCCAATAACCCTGTCCAACAACGCAATTGCCCTGATCCGGGGGTTGTCCGGTGCGGCTTGCAGACCCAGTTCGTCCGGCCCCACCTGCATTTTGGCGGCACCTGGAGTTGCCTGCTTAACCGACAACGGCTTCGGGTACGGCACAACACTTCCATCAGCCCTGATCGCGACAGTTTCGTCAGTTATATAGCCGAAGGTCCGCGAGAGTTGCGAGGAGGCAGTAGTTTTGCCCGTGCCAGACTTCGCCACTAAGGCGATGACCGCGCCGTCGGCGTCCGCTACGCCGCACGCGTGGAGCATGGTCAGCTCGCCGGCACGTTCCAGAATGGCAGCAACGGTCACTTCCGAGGTCACCGCTTCGGCCAGGCCCTCAAAAGTATCCGAGCCGAGGTGCCGCACCCCGGTGCCGTGGAGCCTAGAGCGGAAGTGAAAAGAGGCTGTGAAGGGGAAGCTAGATTTGTTGTGCGGCGTCTCCGCAGCTATGGGTCTCGGATCATCAAGGCACCGGCTCCAGGCTTGGGCCATCGCTTGCCGCTGGGCGTCAGTCACGGCGGCACCCCACCGAATACTGAAGCTGGTACCCAGCACATCAAGATACAAATCCCCGGAGGCCTTCAACTAGTTTCACCAATCCAGCCATGCCTTAGTACCTTGATGCCTTCTGTCAGCAAACGCCCGCACGGCCATAACCCTTCCGACATGGCACCCCCAATTTGATCCCGGCATATTGCCTGTGGCCATTAGATCATTTGTGGAATGCCACGCGGAGCTTGAGTCCGGCGGCGGGTGCTACTTCTTATTGAAGGTAAGCGTCGCGCTGGATGACGGCGTGTAGGCCCCGAGAGTTACGACCATGTTCATGGTGTAGTTCCAGACGCCAGCGTGTGCGCCCTTCGCGTTATGCGAGTACGACGTCAGGTCGAAGTCAAAACTCATGGATGCGCCACTCGCCAGGTTCACCGGGACGGTGAAGGTAGTTGTGATGACGTTTGCTGTGGTCCAGGTTCCAGCAACCGAGGTCGTACCCCCCACGATTTTTCCAATGCGGATTCCGGCAGTTGCGGGAGAAACCGGTGTGAGCGTGACGGTAACAGAGGCGTTGGCATTGATGGCGGCATTGGTGTTGTTGACGATTTTTACGCTCTTGGGCGTCGTTCCGGCCATGTCCGGCGTTCCTGCGTAAGCCACCGCAGTGCCAGCACCTTCCAGAGAGGCATTCAAGGTCCCCGTGTGATGTGACGCCGCAGCGGCCGGCGCTGCAATGGCTGCCGCAATGACGGGCACGCTCCACGCGGCGGTCTTTACCACGGTGCGGCGGTCGAAACTGGCTTTCGGTGCGGCCAGGCTCTGGATCTCCGACATCTTCATCCCCAAGTTCTTATGCGGCGGAGAAACCCCTTTTCAGGGCATGCTCCTGCCGAGCGTTTCGGCAGCCTTTGCCGAGTGTACGCAGGAAAGCATGATTCTTCAATATCAAGCTTCTTGATTATCAAGAACAACAGGAAGCGGGCCTATCTCCTCTCGGCAGTCACGGTCGGGTGGGCGCGGCTAGACTCGAAAACCACGCCACCGGCACGAGCCTCGCTAATGGAAGTTGGACAAACCTTGGAAACGCCCCACCCCGTCCGGATCCTGACGGTCTGCACCGGCAACATCTGCCGCTCGCCCGCCGCCGAGCGCCTGCTGCAGGCCGGCCTGGACCAGGTGCAGCCCGGCGCCTTTGAGGTGCGCAGCGCCGGAACGCACGCCATGGTGGGTGATCCGATCCAGCCGCTCTCCGCGGACATTGTCAGGACCTATGGCGGGACCCCGGACGGCTTCGCGGCCCGCCAGCTCACGCCCAAAATCCTCAGGGAGTCCGATCTGGTGCTGGCGATGACCGCCAAACACCGCGGCGCCGTGATGCAGATGGACGCCTCCCTGCTGAAGCGCACCTTCACGATCCGCGAATTCGCCCGGATGCTTGAGGTCCTGGAACAACGCGACACGCCGACCGCCGTCGTCGATCTTCCGGCGTTCTGGCGCGAACTGCCCGCCCGCGCGGCCTCCGTGCGGCACCTGGCGCTGGCCCCCGACGCGTCGGACAACGACGTGGTGGACCCGTACCGGCGGGGGCCGGAGCTGTACAACCAGATGGAGGACGAGCTCGCCCCGGCGATCCTCACCATCCTGCGGTTCGCCCGCCAACACAGCTGACCTCTTAATCCCTGTGCCGCCAGCACCTTTTGATGGTGCGCGGTGGTAGTGTCCGGCCATGGGAACGTCGCCGGAACCAGCAGGACCAGCCGCAGGCTCAGCCGCGGCACCGGGCGGAATGAACCGCCGTCGAAAAATTGTCATCGCCGTCATCGCCGGGCTGGTGGTCTTCGCCGTCGCCGCCGCAGCCTTCCTGCTGAACAGGCCGCGCACCGAAACCGCGGCCCCGGTGCAAACGTCCGCCCCGGCACCGGAGACAACTGCGCCCACGCCGGAGCCCACCCCGACCCCGACGCCGACCCCGGATCCGCCGCCCACCGCGCTGAACATCCTGCTGGTCGGCAGCGACAGCCGCGTGAACGACCGCGCGGTCGCGGCATCCGGCGGAACCTCCGACCAGCGCGGGGACGCCCTTGTCTTCATCCATCTCCCCGCGGACCGCCAGAGCGTCTACGGCATCTCGATCATGCGTGACCTGTGGGTGGACGTCCCCGGCGTCGGCGGGGCCAAGGTCAACGCCGGGCTCGAACTGGGCGGGGTGCCGCTCATGACGCAGACCGTGGAGGCCCTGCTGGGCCAGCACATCGACCACACCGTGATGCTGGACTTCCAGGGCTTCGCCGCCATGACCGATGCCCTCGGCGGAGTCGACGTCGACATCAAGCAGCCCTTTCAGGGCACGATCGACGACCACGTGTATTTTCCGGCGGGGGTGAACCGGCTCAACGGCGGGCAGGCGCTGGCCTTTGTCCGGGAGCGCAAGGCGTTCGCCGACGGCGATTACCAGCGGGTGCGGAACCAGCAGACCTTCCTCAAGGCCGTGATGGCCAAGATGGCGGCCGAGGGCGGGCTGTCGGACCGCAACACCGTGAAGCAGCTGGTGGCGACGGTCCTCCCGCACGTCACGGTGGACCCGGGGCTGACGGTGGAGACACTGGAACGGCTCGCGTTCAGTCTGCGCAGCACGGCCCCCGGTAACGGCGTGTTCTTCACACTCCCCACCGCCGGAGTCGGGACCACCCGGACCGGCCAGTCGGTCATCTGGCAAAACCCCGCCGCCACCGCCGCAGTGTCCGCCGCGCTGTCCTCCGGGACGCTGGCCGACTACGTCGCGGCGAACGGGCTGCAGAACGGCAACTGACTTGCTCCGGGTGGGGGCGTCACCAGGTGCTGACGCGGTGGTCAGCCTGGAGGTCTACTCAGCCAGGTGCTCAGCGAAGTAGTCCGCGAGGGCTTCCTTCGTGTGCCTGGGCTGGAACCCCGTTGCGTGGATCTTGTGCAGGGGCAGCACGCTGTTGAGCGGCCGCGGCGCTGCCGCCTTGCCCCGGAAGTAGTCCTCGGTGCTGACGCCGGTCACGGCGTCCCGCGGCGTGCCGGCGAGTTCGTAGACGTCGGCGGCGATGTCGGCCCAGGACTGGGGTTCGCCGTCGTTGCTCAGGTTGTAGGTGCCGTACGCCGCGCCCGACTCCAGCAGGTGGCGGATTCCGGCGGCGATGTCCTGGGTGAAGCTCAGCCGCCCGATCTGGTCGTTGACCACTGACGGTTCGATGCCGCGCCTCGCGAGGGAGGCCATGGTGCGGACGAAGTTGTTGCCCTCGCCGATGACCCAGCTGGTGCGCACGATGTAATGCCGGGGCACCACGCTGACGGCGGCGTCGCCGGCGGCCTTGGTCTGGCCGTAGACGCCCAGCGGGGAGAAGGGCTCGTCCTCGGGGTGGATCTCGCGGGTGCCGTCGAAGACGTAGTCCGAGGAGACGTGCACGAGGGTCAGGTCGTGGTCGACGGCGGCCCGGGCCAGCCGGGCGACGGCGGTGACGTTGATGGCCCAGGCAGCCGTGCGGCCTTCGGGGGTTTCGGCGGCATCCACCGCGGTGTAGGCGGACGCGTTGATGATGGTGGCGTAGTTCTTCCAGTTCCGCGCGGTGAACGACTCTTCGGTGCCGAGGTCGAACTCGGCCCGGCCGGCGAACTCGACGGCAGGGTCGCCGTCGTACAGTTCCCGCAGGGTCTTGCCGAGCTGGCCATCCGCGCCCACGACGAGGGTTTTCTTCGGCGGCATCGGGGTCACGTCCGCGAGCCGCGGATGGTTCTTGTCCTTATCGGAGAGTTCGGCCTGGGCCAGCGGGATCGGCCACGCGATCGCAGCAGTCTCGTCGGCGAGGTTCAGGAACGTGTACTGCCCCTGCGCGTCCGCGGACCAGTGGTCGTTGACGAGGTAGGTGTAGGCGGTGTTGTCCGCCAGGGTCTGGAAGGCGTTGCCCACACCGCGCGGAATGAAGATCGCCTGGCTGGCATCGAGCTCGGCGGTGAAGACCGCACCGAACGACGGCCCCTCGCGCAGGTCCACCCACGCACCGAAGATCCGGCCGGTCGCGACGGAGATGAACTTGTCCCACGGTTCGGCGTGGATCCCGCGGGTGGTGCCGGCCTTTTCATTGAACGAGATGTTGTTCTGCACCGGCCGGAAATCCGGCAGGCCGAGCGCCAGCATCTTTTCGCGCTGCCAGTTCTCCTTGAACCAGCCCCGGTTATCGCCATGGACCGGCAGGTCATAGAGGACGACGCCGGGGATCGGGGTGTTGTGGGCGGTGAGTGTCTTCGAGAACTCGATCGGCATGATCTACTGGCCCTGTTCCGTGTACTTGGCTTCCGTGGCGGCCTTCTGCGGCCGCCACCAGTCCTCGTTCTCCCGATACCAGGCAATCGTGTCCTCGAGGCCGGCGTCAAAGTTGGAGAAGCGCGGCTCCCAGCCGAGTTCGGTGCGGAGCTTGGCGGAGTCGATCGCGTAGCGCAGGTCATGCCCGGGCCGGTCCACGACGTGGTCGTAGGCGTCCGAGGCCTGGCCCAGGTGCTTGAGGATCAGCTCGACGACGTCCTTGTTGTTCTTCTCCCCGTCGGCGCCGATCAGGTAGGTCTCGCCGATCCGTCCCTTGGCGATGATCGCCAGGACGGCGGAGGAGTGGTCGTTGGCGTGGATCCAGTCCCGGACGTTCTCGCCCTTGCCGTACAGCTTGGGCCGGATCCCGTCGATCACGTTGGTGATCTGGCGCGGGATGAACTTCTCCACGTGCTGGTACGGGCCGTAGTTGTTCGAGCAGTTGCTGATCGTCGCCTGCAGTCCGAAGGACCGCACCCACGCCCGGACCAGCAGGTCCGAACCGGCCTTGGTCGACGAATACGGGCTGGAGGGGTTGTACGGGGTTTCCTCGGTGAAGCGTTCCGGATCATCCAGTTCCAGGTCGCCGTAGACCTCGTCGGTGGAGATGTGGTGGAACCGCTTGCCGTGCTTCCGCGCCGCCTCGATCAGCGTGTACGTGCCGATGATGTTCGTGTCCAGGAACGGCCGCGGGTCGTGCAGGGAATTGTCATTGTGCGACTCCGCGGCGTAATGAACCACGACGTCAGCCGCGGCCACGAGACCGTCCACCAGGGCGGCGTCGCAGATATCACCCTGCACGAACTCGAACCGCTCCCCCGGAAGACCGGCCAGCGACGCCCGGTTCCCGGCGTAGGTCAGCTTGTCCAGCACCGTGACGTGGTCGTCGGTGTTCTCGAGAACGTAGTGGACAAAGTTGGAACCGATGAACCCGGCGCCGCCGGTGACGAGAAGTCGCTGCATGCTTTCCATCGTTCCACAGCAAGACCGATTTGGTTGAACGTGAAATCACCGTGGAGGATTGGCGTCATGCGCGGAATAATCCTCGCCGGGGGGACCGGTTCAAGACTTCATCCGATCACGATGGGCATCAGCAAACAGCTGGTTCCGGTTTATGACAAACCAATGATCTACTACCCCCTTTCCACCCTGATGCTGGCCGGAATTCGGGACATCCTGATCATCACCACGCCGCACGACGGTGAACAGTTCGAGCGCTTGCTCGGTGACGGCAGCCGGTTCGGTGTCAGCATCACGTACAAGGAGCAGCCTTCCCCGGATGGGCTGGCCCAGGCCTTCGTCCTTGGCGCCGAGCACATCGGCGACGGGCCGGTGGCCCTGGTGCTGGGCGACAACATCTTCTACGGCCACGGCATGGGGACACAGCTCCGCCGCTTCGCGAACATCGATGGCGGGGCTGTCTTCGGCTATTGGGTTGCGGATCCCTCTTCCTATGGCGTGGTGGAATTCGACGGTGCGGGCAAGGCCATCTCGCTGGAGGAGAAGCCCGCAAACCCCAAGAGCCACTACGCCGTTCCCGGGCTGTACTTCTACGACAACGACGTCGTCGAGATTGCCCGGGACCTCAAGCCGTCAGCCCGTGGCGAGCTGGAAATTACCGATGTGAACCGCATCTACCTGGAACGCGAGAAGCTTCAGGTGGAGATTCTTCCCCGTGGATCCGCGTGGCTGGACACCGGAACCTTCGATTCGCTGAACGAGGCCTCGGAGTTCGTGCGCACAGTCCAGAAGCGCCAGGGCCTCTCCATCGGCTGCCCGGAAGAGATTGCCTGGCGGCTCGGATTCCTGACCGACGATGAGCTCCGCGAGCGTGCTGAGCCCCTGGCCAAGAGCGGCTACGGCAGCTACCTGCTGGGGCTGCTGGCGGACGTGGCCCGGTAGCCCCGGTCCCGCCGTCGGACCGCGGCCGCTCGCTGGACCGGGTCTGCGCCGCTATCCGCCCAGTCTGCGGGGCGGGCGAATACCCCCATGGCGAAAGTGGGCGCCAGCCGCCGGAAGGCTCTATATATTGGGGAGCATGACTGAGACTCCCGCCACGGGTGGCCCTTCCACCGCCGTGGAAAATACCGCCGTGACCGCACCCGTTGCCAAGAAAATCCCCGCCCTCCGCACGCACCACGGCGACGACTTCGAGGACAACTACGAGTGGCTCCGGAACAAGGAATCCGCCGAGGTCGTGGAGCTGCTTAAGGCCGAGAACGCCTACCAGGAGGCCGTGACCGCGCACCAGGAGCCGCTGCGCGAGTCCATCTTCCATGAGATCAAGTCCCGCACCCAGGAGACGGACCTGTCCGTGCCCAACCGCAAAGACGGCTGGTGGTACTACACCCGCTCGGTGGAGGGCAAGGAGTACGGCATCCAGTGCCGCGTCCGGGCCGAGGACACCGGGGATCGCGTCGCCGACTGGACGCCCCCCGCCGTCGAGGTCGGCGTCGAGATTCCGGGCGAGGAAATCCTGCTGGACGGCAACGTCGAGGCGGAGGGCCAGCCGTTCTTCGCCGTCGGCGGCGCCGCGGTGACGATCGACGGGAACCTCTACGCCTACGCCGTGGACAACTCCGGCGACGAGCGGTTCACGCTGCGCATCAAGGACCTGCGGACCGGGGACCTCCTCCCCGACGTGATCGAGAACGTCTTCTACGGCATCTCCTTCTCCCCCGACGGCACGCGGATCTTCTACACCGTCGTGGACGACTCCTGGCGGCCCTACCAGGTGAAGTCCCACGTGCTGGGCACGCCCGTCGCCGGGGACGAGATCATCTACCAGGAGGACGACGTCGCCATGTGGCTGGGCTTCGAGCTCTCCGCCGACCGGCGCCACCTCGTGCTGGGCATCGGCTGCTCGGAATTCAGCGAGACCCGGCTGCTGCGCTTCGACGCGCTCGACGCCGGACTCAGCACCGTGATCTCCCGGGACGAGCGCATCCTCTACGAGGCGGAGCCGTTCCTGCTGACCGACGCCGCGGGGAAGCAGGCCGAGGCCATCCTGCTGACGCACAACAAGGACGCGATCAATTCGATGGTCTCGCTGGTGGACCCGGCCGAGCTCGCCAAGCCGCTCGCCGAGCAGCACTGGACCACCGTCGTCGAGCATTCCGATCAGGTGCGCGTCAACGGCGCCGGGGTCACCTCGACGCATCTGGTGGTCTCGATCCGGAAGGACACGATCGAGCGCGTGCAGGTCCTGCCGCTGGCCGGGCTGGGCACGCCGGAGCAGGGCGCACCGGTGGAGCCCGCCTTCGAGGAGGAGCTCTACACCGCCGGGGTGGCCGGGTCCGACTACGAGGCGCCCGTGATCCGGATGGGCTACACGTCCTACTTCACGCCGTCGCGGGTCTACGACTTTGTGCTGCCCACCGCGGAGCAGCCCGCCGGCGAGCTGCTGCTGCGCAAGGAAAGCCCGGTGCTCGGCGGCTACTCGTCCGCCGACTATGTCGCGACCCGGGAGTGGGCCGTGGCTTCGGACGGGACGCGGATTCCGCTCTCCGTGCTGCGCCACGCCTCCGTGCCGCAGGATTCGACGGCGGCCGGGCTGGTCTACGGCTACGGCTCCTACGAGCTCAGCATGGATCCCAGCTTCGGGATCCCGAGGCTGTCGCTGCTGGACCGGGGCATTGTGTTTGTGATCGCGCACATCCGCGGCGGCGGGGAACTGGGCCGGCACTGGTACGACACCGGCAAGAAGCTGCAGAAGAAGAACACCTTCACCGACTTCATCGCGGCCACCGACTGGCTGGCGCAGTCCGGCTGGGTGGACCCGGCCCGGATCGCGGCGATGGGCGGCTCGGCCGGCGGCCTGCTGATGGGCGCGGTGGCGAACCTGGCGCCGGAGAAGTACGCGGCGATCGTGGCGGCCGTGCCGTTTGTGGACGCCCTGACCACCATCCTGGATCCGGAGCTGCCGCTCTCCGCGCTGGAGTGGGAGGAATGGGGCAACCCGATCACCGACCGCGCCGTGTACGAGTACATGAAGTCCTACACGCCGTACGAGAACGTCCGGGCGGTGGCGTACCCGAAGATCGCGGCGGTCACCTCGTTCAATGACACCCGGGTGCTCTACGTGGAGCCCGCCAAGTGGGTGCAGCGGCTGCGCGAACTCAACACCGGCAGCGAGCCGATCGTGATGAAAATCGAGATGGAAGGCGGCCACGGCGGCGCCTCGGGCCGCTACGTGCAGTGGAAGGAACGCGCCTGGGACTACGCCTTCGTCGCGGACTCCCTGGGCGCCACGGAGCTGCTGCCGGGAGCCGGGGTTAAGTAGTCTCATCGATTGCTCCGTAGCCGCCCTTTTGCGCCCGGATAAGGGCAGCTGCGGAGCAGTCGATGGTGCTTGGCTCCCACGCCTGCGCCGGGCGCTCGTGATCGCGGCTCTAATCGCCGATTCGCCACAGGTGGCCGCTATGAGACCGTTCAAAGCGGCCATCTTCGTCGAATCGGTGGGTTAAGCGTCTACACACATTCGGGTATTCCAGCACCGTTCTGTCCGATCATGCGTACGGGTTGTGCGGGTTGAATCCCGTGGTGGAGAGGCGTCATCCTCACCCGTCCGCTACTCCTCTCGTCGTCAGGCGCGTTCCACCGGCATCCACAACTCGGTGGTTGCGGTGCTGAAGTCGGCGGCGCGGTCGAGAATGGCCACGACCGACGGGCCGGGCCTCAGCCGCCAGGGGTTGGAGGGGAACCAGTCAGAGGCCGTCGCCGCCCACGTGGACTGGAGGGCCGCCGGATAGGGTCCGGTGGTGCGGAACACCGCCCAGGCACCGGCTGGGACCTCGATCGCGTCGAGGTCCTCGGGCACCGGCGTTCCTTCGCTGACGGCGACGCCGTGCAGGTAAGTCAGCTCGCTGCCCTCGGTGTAGTCGGGGTCAACGTCGGCGCTCACTTGAAGTAGTCCTGCAGGTTCGGTGTTGCTCAGTGCCTTGAGACGAAGGTGCTCCGCTTCGGGCAGCGAGGCGATATGCGCTTGAATGTGCGGGTTGGGGCCGTGGTGAATGAGCGGCACGCGAGCCGTGTGGCCGACGAGCCGGAAGGCCGGTCGATCTGCGATGCGAGTATCCATCGTGGTATTCCCTTCTATAGTCAGGCGAAACCTGAGCTGTGGTTGTGTGCGAAGGGGGCCGCCGTCCCGGCGCGCATCGCCGGGACTGATTCCATGCACCGCCCGGAAGGCCCTGTTGAATGCTTCGGTGGAGCCATAGCCGAAGCGCACCGCAGTCCCCAACAGGTCGCGATCTCCTATGACATCGGCGGCGGCGACGGTCATGCGCCGTCGCCGGATGTACTCGGACAACGGCATGCCAGCCAGTGACGAGAACAACCGGCGAACGTGATACTCCGTCGTGCCGAGGTCGCTCGTCAGGCTGGCGACGTCGATCTCCTCGGTGAGGTGCTCCTCGATGAAACCGACGACTCGGTTCAGAACTGAGATCACGGTGTCCTCCTTCCGCATCAAGCCTGCTACATCGACACAAACCCACACCCAACTATTGCGGTTCGATTCGATCGTGCTCCGTTTCGCCGCGGAGGACAGCGACCACGACCGTCACGACGTCGACTCTCAGAAGCGCTTCCTCACCCGTTGTAACGGCCCGGAATTCCCGTCGGCCATCTCACAACCCATCGGTTTCGGGACTCAGGGGTTTCGAGACACCGAGTCGGTTAGCAGGAGGAGTCGGCCGCCCGCAGGCGGATCCGCGAGCGTCCACAGGCATCCGCGGGACCACCGAGATCTTGCGCGGGGACGATGGCATCGGCGAGGATGAGTGCCATTCCCCGTGCTGCGAAGAAGGAGTCGACGCGATGACCAAGTATCTGATCTCGTTTCCGAGTGCCGCAATGGTCTTCCCTGACGAAGACCTGCAGGCCGTTTCGGATGCGTCGCACGCGGTCGTTCAGGAGGCGAAGGACGCCGGCGTCTGGGTGTTCGGCGGCGGCATCGATGAGAGCATCCCGCCTGTCATGGTCGACGGCGACGGGACCGTGCGCCAGGGCACCTACCCGCAGACGAGGCAGCTCGAAGGCGGCTACTCGGTGTTGGAGCTGCCCTCGTACGATGCGGCCTTGGAGTGGGCCGCGAAGATCGCGGTCTCCTGCCGTTGTGCGCAGGAGGTGCGCGCTTTCCAATACGACCCCGCCAGCTGATACGTAGGTTCGGGTGTCAATAGGCATGGATGAGCGGCTACTGCCTTGGTTCCGGGGCCGCTCACTGTGTGCCGGGCCGGTCGTGGTCGGGGTGAAGTCTTGTCTCGACGGCATTGTGCGCCTGGACAGCGCTGAACCCCACAGGTCCGGGGAGAAGCAACTGGGCGGTAAACGCCGGCGGCTCACCCATCCGCCACAGATGGCCGCTTTGGGACCCGTCATAGCGGCCATCTGCGTCGACTCGCGGGGCTGACGTACAGGGCAGGCAGGTGCCGGAGCTGAACTGCCTAGGATCGGCGCCGGATGATGGGCAGCAGCGCCCTCAGGGACCTGCCCTTGAGCGCGCCGAACCAGACTCCCCCGCCGTAGGCCAGGTCGTCCAGCCGCCGGGCGATTCCGAACCTGACCGGATCAAGGTCCGGGCGGGTGCGGCGGTGTTCGAGGGCGGCGTCGAGGATGCCCGCCAGCACCACCGCCCGCCGGATGCGGCGCGAGTAGACGCTCGCGGCGGCAGCGACCGGCCACCAATGGCGGACCAGCAGCGCCATGGTCTGCGACAGTGAGGCCAGGACTCCGGCTCCGGTGAGCGCGGCGCTGACCCGGAGCGGGCGTTCACTGCGGGTGAGTTTCCCTGCCACCTGCCACGTGGCGCCCGCCCAGATGACGGCTGCCACCGGCACCGACCACCGGCGCTGGGCCAGGAGCGCAGCGACGAGGCCGAGGGTCCACGGCGCGAACACGGCCGGTGCGATGTTCCGGGGATGGCGCGTCGACAGCGGATGCGCGGAGCTGCCGTAGAAGGCCTTGCGCGCGAGCCATTCCCGGGCCGTCTGCCGGTGCTCGTGCCACACCCGGGCCCCGGGTTCGAACCGGATCCGCCAGCCCTGTTCGGCCAGCCGCCAGACCAGGTCCACGTCCTCGCCCGCCCGCATCCCGACGCTGAACCCCTCCCCCAAGGCGCCGACCCGGCCGAGGAGGAAGGCGGCCGGCACCCAGGGCACCGATGAGCCGGGGCGGACAGTCGCCGGGTGGGCCCCCAGGTCAAGCGACGATTTGGCCTCCTCATAGCGGCCGATCCAGTTCAGGCCGCCGGCGTCGGGCAGGCCGAGCACGCGCGGCGCGGCCAGCGCGACCCGGGGATCGTCGAAGTGCCGGAGCAGCGCCGCGGTGGCGCCCGGGTCGAGCACGATGTCGGAGTCGGCGAAAGCGACAAACGGGGTGGTGACGTGTTTCAGCCCCTCATTGCGGGCCCGGGCCGGTCCGCCGTTCTCCGACAGGGGGATGAACCGTGCGCCGTGCGCCGCGGCGACGTCCATGATCGCCCCGCGGTCCGGGGAGCAGTCGTCCACTACGATCACGGCGGGTCCCCGGCCGATGCTCGCGAGCAGGCGGTCCAGGGCTGCCGGGCGGCCGAAGACCGGCACCACGAAGGTCACCGCCGCCTCGTCGACGTCGGGCAGCGTGGCCGGCACGGGGTCGGCCAGGCCCGCTTCGAGGAGGCGGTCCGCGAGCGCCCGTGTCCCGGCATCCGAGACCGTGACCACGCGGTCTGCCATCATCGCCAGGGCCACCTCGGTCAGATACAGCACGCGGGCCGGCGCACCGCCGATCAGCGCGCGGCCGCCGTCGGCCACCCGCACCTGCCGGTTCAGGCGGACGGCGAAACCGTCAGGAAGGTGGGCCGGCGGCGGGATCACGGGATACCGCCCGTTCCGGGATCGCGCAGGCAGCCGCGGTGGTCGACGGACCCCGCGGCCATTCGCCGCACCACGGAGTCGACCATGGATCCCAGCAGTGCCGATCCCTCGGCAGCGCTCGCGCCGGTGGGATCCCCGAGCACCCCCGACGGCGACACGGCCCGGGTCCCGCTCGCTGCCAGCACCGGCAGCAGCTCACGCAGCGGGGCCACGTTGCCCGCGCGTGCCAGGGACATGTCCACCTGCTGCGGGGCGAGGTGGAGCATCAGCGATGACTCCGTCCGCCCGGCGTGGGCGTCCCCGTCCGGCACGGCGCACGGCAGCCAGGCGACCCGGTGCTGTTCAGCGATCAGCTGCGGAACCGCCGTCGAGAGCGCCTGGATATTGCCGCCATGACCGTTGACGAAGATGATCCGGCCGGCCCAGGTGGCCAGCGACCGAACGAGCTCGATAAGAACCAGCTGGAGCGCCTCCGTCCCGATGGAAACGGTGCCGGGGAACCCCTGGTGCTCGCCGCTCGCGCCGTACGGCACCGCCGGGGCGACGTACAGCGGAGGGGACTTCTCCAGCCCGCGCCATCGCTCGGCGGCACCCAGGGCCACCGTGCTGGCGATGGTGCTGTCGGTGGCGAAGGGCAGATGCGGCCCGTGCTGCTCGGTTGAACCGAGCGGAACGAGGACGACCGGGGCTCCGGAAATGGCGGGCCAGGCCGTGTTGGCCAGCACCCCGGTCATGGCCGTGCGCTTTCGGCCGCCACGCTAGGGGAACTTCACCGGGACGGGGGCTCCGAGCGTCCGGGCGAAAGTCGGCGGGATGTAGAGATCCTCCGGGGACAGCTCATGGATGGAGGAGTGGCCGAGCCCGAGGACGGCGGAGTCCAGCCCGCCGCGCAGGAGGTCGAAGACGTTTTCCACACCGGCCTGGCCGTTGGCGGCCAGGCCCCACAGGTAGGCGCGGCCGATCATCACCGCCCGCGCTCCGAGGGCCAGCGCCTTCGCGACGTCGCTGCCGCGGCGGATGCCGCCGTCGAGCACTATTTCGATCTGGCCGTTGACCACCTCAACCACGGACTGCAGGACCCGGATCGTGGCGGGTGTGCCGTCGAGGTTGTTGCCGCCGTGGTTGGACACGGAGATCGCCGTGACGCCGGCGTCGATGGCCCGCCTCGCGTCGTCAACACGGGTGACACCCTTGAGCATGAACGGGCCGCCCCATTCGCGGCGCAGCCATTCAACGTCCTCCCAGGACGGCGGCGGCGTCTGCATCCACTCGTAATAAGCGCCGAAAAACGTGGGCGCCTCCCCGCCCGGAGGGGTCAGGTTGGGGGCCGTGAGGTCCGGGATGCGGCCGGCCTTGGCGAAGTCCCAGAGCCACTGCGGATGCGGCAGCACATTGGGCGCGAACGAGAGCATCGTCTTGAGGTTCATCTTCTCCGGGATCGTGGGGCTCCCCCAGTCCCGCCCGTTGGAGAACGACCAGTCAAGCGTGGCGATGAGCCCTTTCGCTCCGGCGGCCCGGGCGCGGTCCATCCGCTGCAGCATGGCCTCGCGCGTGCCGCTCCAGTACATCTGGAAGAACAGGTTGGGGTTCGCCGCCCCGACCTCCTCGACGGATTTACTGGCAAAGGAACTCAGCCCCATGATGGTGCCCCGGTTCGCTGCTGCCCGCGCGACGGCGACTTCACCGTCCGGATGCACGGCCTGCACCCCGGTCGGCGAGATGATCACCGGAAGCGAGATTGGAATGCCCATCACGGTGGTTGACAGGTCCCGCTCGGCCTGGTGGCCGGCGACGTGCGGGGCGAAGCCCAGTTCGCCGAAGGCCGCCAGGTTGTCGTCGATGGTCAGGCCCTTCTCGGAGCCGGCAACGAGCGCCCCGTAGACGGACGAGGGCAACCGCTTCTTGGCGCGGCGCTGCGCCTCGGCCACAGTCTCGAACCATGCGTTTCGTGCCATTGGGTTGACCTTCTCTCTGCTTGACCTGACTAATTCTGTCGTGCTGTTCTGTGTCCTGCGGTTTAGTCCCTGAACAACACGCTGAGGGCGGGGGCGACGTCGCGGTAGCCGCGCACCAGCCGGGCTTTCCCATGCCCGAAGCGGGCGAGCTCCCGGCCCAGCTCGCCGTCGTGCTCACCGCTGACGTCGAGCAGCACGTCCAGCCGCGGCAACCGTGCGGCGAAGGGCCTCGGGTCCGGCCCGGCGTTGTGCACACAGTCCGAGAGCAGCAGCACGCGGGCCTCGTGCGGCGGGACGCCCGCCAGCTGCCGGGCGGCGAGCTCCAGCGGAAACGCCACGTTGGTGAGCCCCCGGGCGGGGATCCGCAGCATGTCATCGAGCAGCGCCATGGGTTGCACCGGCTGGCCCAGCTGCAACAGGATCGCGGCATCCGACCAGAAGGCAACCACCGCGAGCGCGTCGTGCTGCAGCTCCCCGGCCAGCGCCCCCACCGTGGCGGCCGCCGTCTTGACCTGCTCCCCCTTCATCGACCCCGAGACGTCGACGAGCAGCACCACGGACCGGCGGGTCTGCAAGCGTTCGCGGACGATGATGTCTTCATCCTCGGGGAACGGGTGTTCGGTGAGCTGGGCCAGGGTACGGTCCAGGTCGATGTCGTCGGAGCCGCCTCTATAGGGCAGGCTGGTTAGCTCGCCGACGCCGCGGCGGGAGGACATGTCCCTCCGGGGCCGGGAGACGGCGAGACGGGCCGCGATCTGCCGGGCACGCTTCCGCACCGACGCGTCGACCTCAAGATCGCCGACGGCGAGCACCAGCTCGGCTGCCTCGTCGGTGAATCCCTGGGCCGTTCCCCCGGGCTTCGCGGCGGCCGCTGCCCCGGGCCGGCCCGGCTGGGCGCGCCAGACCGCACCCTTGCCGCCGGAGGCCGGTTCAAACACGGAGGGCTCCTCGTCGAGTTGTTTGGGCTTGCGCCGCAGCGGCCGGGTGGCGTGCTGGGCGCGGTCGCTCGCGGGCCGGCTGACGGGCGAATCCGCCTCGACCGCCCTTCAACCGGGCTCCGCGATGGCCGGCTGCAGGATGAAACGGTCTTCCCAGATCTCCCGCAGAACCTGCTCCGGCGTGGCGTCGATCGCGTCGTCCAGATGGATGCGGCCGGAGAGTGCGACCACCATCGCGTCGTAGACCATCGGCGGGTAGGCGTCCGAGCCGGGGTCCGTGACCGCCCGCATCTTCGCGAGCTGTTCGGCCACGAGCACGAGGTCGATCGCGCCGCGCACGCTGCTGCCCTGGCGGATCTCGTGGTGCTGGCGTGTGGCGCGGGTGACGGCGACGGCGTCGTCCATCAGCCTGGCACCGAGCGGTCCGGTGACCTGGGTGCGGAGCGCGACGATTCCGTGTTCGGCGTCGGCGTCCTGGTAATCGACAGCGAGCCGGTTGAGCCGGTCGTGGACGCTGGAGGAAAGTCTTGTGGTGCCGACGTTGTCGTAGGGGTTCATCGAGGCGATCACGCGGAAGGTTGGTGCGGCCACCACCGTTCCCACGCGCGGGATGGTGATCCGGCGGTCGGCCATGGCGGTCAGCAGCGTGTTCACGGTGTCTTCGGGAGCGCGGTTGAATTCCTCGATGTAAAGGAAGCCGCCCTGCTGCATCGCCTCGGTGAGCGGGCCGGCGACGAAGTTCTCCGGGCTGTAGTCCTCGCGCAGCACACGGGCGGGGTTGTGGTGCCCGACGAGTTTGGCCGGCGTGAGGTCGGCGTTGCCCTCGACGAAGAGCAACGGGATGCCCCACTCCGCGGTGATCGCTTTCAAAATGGTGGTTTTGCTGGTGCCGGGCGGCCCTTCGAGGACGATGTCCCGGCCGCCGGCGACGGCCGCGAGCGTGAGTTCGATTTCACGCTCGCGGCCGACCAGGTGCGCGGCCACGCGATTCCGGTTTTCGGCAAGGTCTGGATTGTTCAATGCTCAGTCCTGTTCTGTCTCGGCGGGCTCGGGTGGCGGTGGCGCGGTATTCGGCGGTGCGGTTTTAGCCGGGTTGTGCTACTTGACCGGGGACATGTTGACCCCGGGGATAAGCAGGTGCCCGGCGTCGACCGGGATGGTGACACCGGTGACCGACGACGCCAGCTCGGAGTTCAGGTAGAGCGCCGTGTCGGCGATACGCTGCGGCGAGAGGAACCCGTTGCCCTTGAGGGCGTGGAAGTGGTAACCCGCCTCGAGCATGTCCGCCTCGGTGCCTTCACCCTCGGGCTTGCCCGACATCATGTCCCAGGCGCCCTGCCAACTGGTCATCGGAGTGAGGATCGCACCGGGGTGGATCGAGTTCACCCGGATTCCGTGCGGGGCAAGTTCCAGCGCGAGCGTCTTCATCAGCCCGACGACGCCAAACTTCGCGGAGCAGTAGTGCGCATAGTTGACGCCCGGTTCCAGCCCGTTGATCGAGGAGGTCATCACGATCGACCCCTCGCCGCGCTCGATCATGTGCGGGATGACGGCCTTGGCCGACTTCCAGACGCCGGTGAGGTTGACGCCGATCATGTCCTCCCAGGCCTCGTCGGTGAGCTCCCACGACGGCCCGAGCGAGAAGATGCCGGCGTTGGCGATCAGGATATCGATTTTGCCGAGTTCGGCGACGCCTCGTGCGACGGCGGCATCCAGGTCCGCCTGCGAGCGGACGTCGGCGTCGACGGCGACGATCCGGCGGTCGAGGGCTTCGACCTGCCGGACGGTCTCGTCGAAGTCCGCCTGCTGGGCCATCGGATACTGCACCGATTTGATCTGTTCGAGGGTGTCGACGATGATCACGTCGGCACCCTCACGCGCGCAGGTAACGGCGTGCGCGCGGCCCTGGCCGCGCGAGCCGCCCGTAATGAGGGCGACTTTTCCTTCAAGCATTCCCATAATTTCTCCTTCGTAGCTGAACGTTGGTTACTCCGTGGTGGCGCTTACTTCATGGCTGAGCGGTGGCTATTTCGTGGTGGCGCCGGCGTCGACCGGCAGCGTGACACCGGTGATGTAGCGCGCCTCGTCGGAGGCGAGGAAAAGCACGGCGTTGCTGATGTCAACGGGCTGTACCCAGGGCACCGGCAGGGCGTTGATGGTGAGGGCCGCGGTTGCGAAGTCCTCTTTGGTGGGGTGTTCGAGGTCGGGCCGGAAGAGATCGTAGAGGCCCTGGTTGAGCACCATGTCGGTCTCGACCGTAGTGGGGTGGATACTGTTCACCCGGATCATGTCCGGTGCCAGCTCCAGCGCGAGCGTGCGCATCAGCCCCACCACACCGTGCTTCGACGCGACGTAGTGCGCGAAGTTTGGCCCGCCCTGCAGGCCGGCCGTGGAACTCGTGATGATGATCGAGCCGCCGCGGCCGCCGGCTTTCAGGTGCGGGATGGCGGCCTTGGCTGTCCGCCACACTCCGGTGAGGTTGATGTCGATGGTGTCGAGGAAGATCTCCTCCGAAATGTTCTCCGCCGTGTCCGGGGAGGTGAAGATCCCCGCGTTCGCCACCACGATGTCCAGCCGCCCGAGCTGGGCAACGCCGTCGTCGACCGCTGCCTTCAGCTGCCCGAAGTTGCGGACATCTGCCTTCGTGGCGATGATGCGGCGGTCCAGGGCCTCCACGGCTTCCACCGTCTTGGCGAGATCCTCCTCGGTGGCGCCCTTATACGGCGCGCCGTCGATCGGCTCCATCACGTCGATCGCGATGATGTCCGCGCCTTCCTGCGCGAGCCGGATGGCGTGGCTGCGCCCCTGACCCCGTGCCGCTCCAGTGATAAATGCGACCTTGCCGTCCAGACGTCCCATTGCGTTCCCCTTCGCCGATTGCTCGCAGTCCGGCCGGGCGGCCGGGCTTGCCGTACTGATTGCTGAACTGGTCACTGCTGGTTGCCGGGCTATTTGACGACGCAGCCCGCGTCGACGGGCAGCGGAGCGCCGGTGATGTAGCGCGCCTCGTCCGAGGCCAGGAACAGCAGCGCGTTGCTGATGTCCACCGCCTCAAGCCACGGGACCGGCAGCGCGTTCATCGACACGGCGGCCTCCGCCAAGTCGTCCTTCCCCGGGTTTTCCAGATCGGGGCGGAACAGGTCATAGGTCGCCTGGTTCATGACCATCGGAGTGTCCACCGTCGTCGGGTGCACACTGTTGACCCGGATCATGTCCGGAGCCAGCTCGAGCGCCAGCGTCTTCATCAGCCCCACGACGCCGTGCTTGGCGGAGACGTAGTGCGAGATGTTCCCGTAGGCAATCAGGCCCGCTGCCGAACTCGTCATGAGAATCGCGCCGCCGCGCCCACCCGCCTTGATGTGCGGAATCGCTGCCTTCGCCGTGCGCCAGACACCGGTCAGGTTGATGTCAACCATGTCGGTGAACGCCTCATCGCTGAGGCTCTCCGACGGACCCATGTACGTCGAGACGCCCGCGTTGGCGAGGACGATGTCGAGCCGCCCGAGTTGAGCGACGCCGTCGTCGACCGCGGCCTTGAGCGCCGCGAAATCGCGCACATCCGCCTTGGTCGCGACGATGCGCCGGTCGAGCGCCTCGACCGCACGGATCGTCTCGTCCAGGTCCGCCTGCGTCGCCGGGTCCGAGGTAGAACCGGCCACCGGTCCGAGCAGGTCGACGCCGATGATGTCGGCGCCCTCCTGCGCGAAACGGATCGCGTGGCTGCGGCCCTGGCCCCGGGCTACGCCGGTGATGAATACAACTTTGCCGTCTAGACGCCCCATTGCGTTCTCCTTGTTCGTTGTGTCCTGTTTCGTGGTGTTCTGTCGCCGGCCGACGGGCCGGACGTTTCTTGGGCCGGCCAGCCGCCGGTTACTTGATCAGCGCGCCGGCATCAACCGGGAACGTGACGCCGGTGATGTAGCGCGCCTCGTCCGAGGCCAGGAACAGCAGCGCGTTGCTGATGTCCACCGATTCGACCCACGGGATCGGCAGCGCGTTCATGGTCTGCGACGCCGGCTCGAAGTCCTCCCGGGTGGGGTTCTCAAGGTCGGGCCGGAACAGCCGGTAGGTTCCCTCGTTCTGGATCATGGGCGTGTCCACCTGCGTGGGGTGGAGGCTGTTCACCCGGATCATGTCGGGCGCCAGTTCCAGCGCCATGGTTCGCATCAGACCCACGACGCCGTGCTTTGCGGCGACGTAGGCGGAGGCGTTGCCGTAGGCCTGCAGGCCGGCGGCCGAACTGGTGAGGATGATCGAGCCGCCCCGTCCGCCCGCCTTGATGTGTGGGATGGCTGCCTTCGCCGCCCGCCAGACCCCGGCCAGGTTCACGTTGACCATGTCCACGAAGACCTCCTCGGGGATGTCTTCGGACCTTCTTGGGGTTACGCCGATTCCGGCGTTTGCGGAGACGATGTCGAGCCGCCCGAGCTGGGCCACGCCGTCGTCGACTGCTGCCTTCAGCGCCGCGAAGTCGCGCACATCCGCCTTGGTGGCGATGATGCGGCGGTCCAGCGCCTCCACCTGGCGGACCGTCTCGGCGAGGTCCTCCTCGGTGGCACCCGCATACGGAATATCCGGCTGGTCCTCACACACGTCGATGGCGATGATGTCGGCGCCCTCCTGCGCCAACCGGATCGCGTGGCTGCGACCCTGGCCGCGCGCGGCCCCGGTAATGAATGCAACTTTGCCTTCTACACGCCCCATGTTGCGTGCTCCTCTCAGATTGGTTCACGTACGGAATCGTTCGGATTGGTGCCGGCTTTTTGAACGGGTTGGTCCAAGACCGCCTGGTTTTGCCTGCGTTGGTTCACCACGGATCGCCCCAGGGGATCCGCTGGCTGGTGACTCGAGGGTTGGTTTGGGTGGCTTTGGTCGATAAAGGGCCGGCGCGCTAGTGTTTCAGCGCGTCAGGTCGGGGGACGGAACCCCGCGAGCGGGTTTTCGGCGCACGCGCTCACCGGCGCAGCGACGAGATCCTCCCGGCGCGACAGGGTGAGGGGAACGGGTCCATTTCCCGAGCGCGGCGCCCGGGTAGTGCGGTGCGAGTGGTCCCCGGATGGTTTCGGCAGTACGTCCTGCTTGTCTTTCAGGCCTTTGAGGAGCTCATCCCCGTAGCCCTGGACGCACTCCGGATCGGGCCCGTCGAGCGGAAGGCCGGTGAAGAACTTGGCGGCCATGCACCCGCCCTTGCAGGTATCGAAGAACTGGCACGAGGAGCATGCGCCGCCGGACTGCGGCTGGCGGAGCCTCGTGAACAGCTCCGATTCGCGCCAGACTTCGGCGAACCCGCCCTCGGAGCGCACGTTTCCGGCGAGGAACTCGTCGTGGATCGCGAATGGGCAGGCGTAGACGTCACCGATCGGATCGATGAGGCACACCACCCGGCCGGCTCCGCAGAGGTTGAGGCCAGGGAGCGCGTCGCCAAACGCGGAGAGGTGGAAGAACGAGTCGCCGGTGAGGACGCCCTCGCCGTGCAGCACCAGCCAGTCGTACAGCTCGCGCTGCTGGGCCTGGGTGGGATGCAGCTCGTCCCAGACGTCGGCCCCGCGTCCGGAGGGGCGGAGCCGGGTGAGGCGAAGCTGTGCATCGAAGCGGTCGGCGATCGCCTTGAACTCGTCCAGCTGGCCGATGTTCTGCCGGGTGCAGACCACCGAGATCTTGAAGCCCTTGAACCCGGCGTCGGCCATGTTCTGCATGGCCCGCATGGCGGTTTCGTAGGAGCCGGCGCCGCGGACGTGGTCGTTTACCTCCGCCGTCGCGCCGTCGAGCGAGATCTGCACGTCGACATAGTCACTTCCGGCCAGCCGCCGGGCCACCTCGGGGGTGATCTTGACTCCGTTGGTGGAGAACTTCACGCCGACCTGGTGCGCAGTCGCGTAGTCCACCAGTTCCCAGAAATCGGACCGCACGGTCGGTTCACCGCCGCCGATGTTCACGTAGAAGACCTGCATCCGCTGGAGTTCGTCGATCACGCCCTTGGCTTCCGCCGTCGAGAGCTCACGCGGGTCGCGCCGCCCGGAACTGGACAGGCAGTGCACGCAGGACAGGTTGCAGGCGTACGTGAGTTCCCAAGTGAGGCAGATCGGTGCATCGAGGCCGAATTCGAACAGGTCAACGAGCCGGTTCGTTTCCGGCGGAGCAGCGGTCTTGAGGGCACTGGTCTTGGCTGCGGAGGTCTTGGGGGTGTCCAGTCTGGCTGGCGCGGTTTCAAGCAGGCTCATTCTGTCCTCTCAATCACCGTGGAAGACTCCGCCAGCGTGGCCAGGGCCCGCTGATAGCGCGGAAGGTCGGAATCGCTGACGCCGGCTGAACTGCAGGCGGCGCGGGCGGTCGACGACTCGGCGAGGGACTGCACCACAGCGAGCAGCACACGGTCCTTCAGGAACGACAGCCGCCGCGTGCCGAAGTGATAGAGCAGGGCGCCGAAGGGTTCGGGGCGGACTGACACCTGGGGGTTCAAGTCCCACCCGCGATCAAGATCCAGGGCTGGCATGGCCGGCGCCTAGTAGACGCCGCACATGCCGTCGATGGAGATTTCCTCGACTAGGGTGTCGGCCTCGACGACGGATTCCAGATCCGCCTCGGGGGTTGTTTGTGCTTCTTCGGCTGCAATCGGCTTGATGGGGCCCATGTAAACCTCCTGGTACAAATAAATCGGCTACTCTGACGAATATCTGTTACCTGAGTCACGGTAATGGCACCGAGTGCCGTTAGGAAGGGGTACTTTGGCCCTTGCATCTGGGGCCTCCGCCTCAGCGCGCGGGGGCCGGCACCCGACGACGACCCGCGCGCACCTCAGCCACGTGGCCCTGCAGTTGTTCATCGAGCGGGGATTCGAGGAGACGACCGTGGACGATATCGCCCACGCGGCCGGCATCGGGCGGCGCACGCTCTTCCGCTATTTCCCGTCCAAGAATGACCTGCCGTGGGGCGATTTTGAGGCCGGACTGGAGGACATGCGCAATTTTCTCGCTGGCCTTCCCGCGGACCTGCCCCTGATGGACGCGCTTTTCGCCGCGATCGTGGAGTTCAACCGCTTCCCGGCCGAGGAGATCCCGTACCACCGGAAACGGATGGAGCTCCTGCTGAACGTGCCGGCCCTGGTGGCGCACTCGACGCTTCGGTATGCCGCGTGGCGCGAGGTCATCGCGGTTTACGCCGCAGGCCGGCTCGGGGTGGAGCCCGATGCCCTGGAGCCGCGGTCGATCGGGTGGATTTTCCTGGGGGTTTCACTGTCCGCCTATGAGCAGTGGCTCCAGCACGACGATGCCGAGCTCATCCCGCTGATCGAGTCGGCCCTCACTATGCTCAGGACTATGTATGACGCGCCGGGGTTGCCGGGAACGCTGGAGCGGCCCGGTGCTGCCCAGGCAGACACGAGTGCTGCCTGGGCTGGCCCGGGGCCTGGCGGGTCCGGCCTGAACAGCGACGTCAGGTGAGGTACGACGTCGTCGTAATCGGCGCGGGGACGGCCGGAGCGCCGCTGGCGGCCCGGCTAAGCGAGGACCCCGGCCGGTCCGTGCTGTTGCTCGAAGCAGGCCCTGTTCCCGATTCCACCGAGGGCTTCCCCCGTGAACTGCTCGATTCCAGCACCGTCCAGGGCGCGATGCCGGGGCACCCGGGGAACTGGTCCTTTCTGGGTCACCTCACGCCGGACCTGCCGTACACGATCGCCCGCGGCCGGATTCTCGGCGGGTCATCGACGATCAACGGCGCCTATTTCATCCGGGCCCGGACCCAGGACTTCCAGCGCTGGTCCGAGGCCGGCAACACCGAGTGGGCCTGGGACAAGGTCCTGCCCCTCTACCGCAAGCTTGAGCATGACCTGGACTTCGGGGAGAGCGCCGTCCATGGTGGCGCCGGCCCGATGCCCGTGGCCCGGCCGCCGCAGGAACACCCCGTGACCGTCGCCTTCGCCCGGGCAGCAGCCGAGCTCGGCTTCGCCGTCGAGCCGGACAAGAACGGCCAGGGCGAGCCGGGGTGCGGGCCCATCCCGATGAACGCCGTCGACGGCGTGCGCGTGAACACGGGCATCGCCTACCTCAACCCCGTGCGCGGCCGCGGGAACCTGACCGTGCAGGGGAATTCCCCCGTGCGCCGGGTGCTGTTCGACGGTACGCGGGCGACCGGCGTCGAGGTCCTCCGCGGCGGCGCCGTGGAGGTCATCGAGGCCGGGGAGGTGGTGCTCTGCGCCGGCGGGGTGAAGTCGCCGCACCTGCTGCTGGTGTCGGGCATTGGACCGCGGGCCGAGCTGGAGCGGTTCGGGATCCCGGTGGTCAAGGAGCTGGCGGGCGTGGGCAAAGGCTTCAGCGACCACCCGGAGGTTGCCGTCAACTGGCAGCTCAAACGCAGCCTGGGGAAGCACGAGAGGCGGCAGTCGATGGCGAACTGCCTGAACTTCACGTCGGCAGGCTCGGAGTTCGCGGGCGACCTCGAGATCCTTCCAATGATCCGGCCCCTGGGGTATCTGCTGACCGGCAGTTCCACGGCCGTCTTTGGCGGGGGAATCCGTACCTACCTGCGGCATCCGCTCCGCTCCCTCAGCGCGTTGAAGGGGGTTTCGCTCAAACGCCTCCGGCAGCAGGCTGTCCGCCAGGGCGATCTCACACTGCTGGTGGCCGTGCAGGCGGAGACGTCCCGGGGCCAGATCACCCTCGAGTCCGCCGACCCGGACGTGCAGCCGCGCATCGATTACAACTACCTGTCCACCGAGTCGGACCTGCGCCGGATGCGTGAGGCCGTCCGCACCGCGGTCCGGCTCCTGGGCACCGAGGCATTCCGGCCGCTGTTCCGGCGCCTGACCGAACTGACCGCCCAGACGCTCGACGACGACGCCCGCCTCGACGAGTGGATGCGCCTGCACCTCGGCACCGCCATCCACCTGTGCGGCAGCGCAAAGCTTGGGCCCGCCGAGGATCCCTCGAGTGTGGTGGACCAGTACGGCCGCGTGCACGGAGTCCCGGGGCTTCGCGTGGCCGACACCTCGATCCTGCCGACAACCCCGACCCGCGGCCCGGCCGCGACAGCGGTCCTGATCGGGGAGCTCATCGCTGGTTTCATCCGCCGCGGCGACTAGGTGCGTCACTACCTATTCGTAATCACAGTAGTATGATTACGAAAAGGTAGTCAGACCACGCCTATTACGAAAAGCTCATCAGGAGGGCCTTTGCACGGCATCATGAAATCCATGTCCGACCTGGGCCTGATGGTCTACGGCATCCGCCAGCGCAGCGGGCTGTCCCAGCGCGAGCTCGCCAGCCGCCTAGGGGTGAGCCAGCGGTACCTCTCCGAACTCGAGACCGGCAAGCCCAAGGTCCTCAACGACCAGTTCTTCGCCGTTATGGGGAAACTCGGCATCGAGCTGAGCTTCCGGGACGGAACCGACAGTGCCTGAGGCCCAGGATGTCCACCTCTATGGAACGGTCATTGGCCGCATGGTCCGCGCCAGCCCGACCACCGTCACCTTCCAAACGTCCGACGCCGGCATGTCGCGGTTCGGGATCGGCTCCCGGATCCTCTCCGCCAACCTGCCCCTCGGCCCCCGGGTTTCCACGCCGCAGGCCGCTACCGCGTTCTTCGGCGGGCTGCTGCCCGAAGGCTCCGGCCGGTCCAATCTGGCCAAACAAGCCGGTGCCAGCCGCGACGACGTCTACGCCCTGGTCTCTTATGCCGGCCGGGATGTCGCCGGGGCCATCCGGATCGGCGGAGATGCCGGAGAACCGGCGGAAACCTATGAGGCCCTCACCGATGAGCAGATCGCTGAACGGCTGATCCTCATCAACGATTACGCCCTCGGTGCCGTCGGCGGCGGCGGCTCCCTGGCCGGATACCAGCCAAAAACCACCCTCGCCCTGCTGGACGGCGTCTGGCACGCCGGCGTCGACGGTGCAGCGTCGACCCATATCATCAAGCCGGTCGCTGCCGGGAACGAGCACGCCCTGCATGCCGAGGCGTACTGCCTGGAGCTTTCGCGCCGGATCGGGCTGACGACGTTCGCCAGCGACGTACGGAGCTTCGCCGGCCGGACGGTGCTCGTCTTGGAACGCTACGACCGACGCATCTCCGGCCGGAAGGTTGAGCGCGTCCACCAGGAGGACGGTGCCCAGGCACTTGGCCTGACCTGGGACACAGACAGCAAGTTCGAAAGCGTCGATTCGGCCGCGAACCTGCGGAACCTGGCCGGCCTGCTGCCGCGCCGGCGGAGCATCGTCGGCGCCGGGCCCGACGACCGCGAGACGTTATTGGCGCACACAACCTTCAATACGGCCGTCGGCAATACTGATGCGCATGCCAAGAACTTCTCCACCCTCCGGACCGCCGACGGGGCTGTCACCCTGGCGCCACTTTACGATGTGTCCACCCTTGCCCTGGCGCCCAACGGACAGCTGAACATGTCCCTGCGGGTCAACTCGCGCAGCTACCAACCGTCCCTGACCATCGAGGACCTCGTCGCCGAAGGAGTTTCCTGGGGCCTCGACGCACGGCACGCGAGGGCGGCCGTCACCGGCACCCTGGAACAACTGGCCGACGCCCTCCAATGCGCGGATGCAGCCGCCGTCGGGGAACAGGCCCCCCGCCACATTGGCCACGGCACCCGCAACCTGCTGGACGGCAAGGCGGCCGGCGTCGGGGGTCCGCACCCGTCGCTGGTGGCGCTGGGTCCCGTTCCGGAGGCACGCCGGGACTGACGTTCCGGGGGCCGCACCGCCCCAGTCGGCGCTGTCACAGTCGCCCAATTCGGCGCTGTCCTAACGGTAGGGGCCGCGATGCGCAATAGGAAATACGCATTTCCGGGTCATTGAAGGCTGGGCGTATCGGTGCCGCAAGCTGCGCCCAGCGGAAGGGTGTTACTTCATCGGGCGCGGCACGGAGGAGGAATCCGCGGCCGCCATTCGTCACAGATGGCCGCTATGGGACCCCTTATAGCGGCCATCTGCGGCGGATCGGTGACCGCCCGGTTGAAGCAACAGGCCATAGCGGCCGTTTGTGGCGAATCGCTGAAGTCCTAAGGGCGGATTCAGGCCGGGCGGCGGGACTTCCACTCGTCGGCGAGGAGGGCGTAGACGACTTCCGTGGCCCATTGACCCTTGTAGTGCCATTTGTCGACCTGGGTGGATTCCAGCCGCATGCCGAGGCGTTCGCACAGCGCCGCGGAGGCCGTATTGAGGGCATCCAGCTTGGCGTCGATACGGTGGAGGTGGAGTTCCTCGAAGCCCAGCCTGAGGAGGGCCCCGGCGGCCTCCGTCGCGATGCCCTTTCCGCGGGCTTCCGGGGCGAGGCTCCAGCCGATCTCGGCCTGCCCGCAGCCCGGCAGCCACTTCAGCACAACCTCGCCAAGCAGTCCGGGCGAGTCCGCCGCCTCGATGGCCAGGCAGATCCAGTCGCCCTCTTTCTCGAAGACGAAGTTGGCATACTTGCCCACCGACTCCATCGACTGGGTGTAGCTCTTCGCCTCCCCGGGCAGGAACCGGGCGGTCTCGGGCAGCGAATGGTAGGCGTGGTACGCGGCCAGGTCCCCGGCCTCGAAGCGCCGCAGCACCACCCGTTCGGTGCGGATCGGCAGGTTCAGTTCCGTCATGCCCCCACGGTACCCGTCGATGGGATCAGGTAAGTGGCTCGCCGGTGATGCGGGCGAGATGTTTCAGCAGTTCGTCCTGCAGCTGGCGGTCGTAGGTGGCCCGGTGTGCTGCCGCCCGGTGCTGGTGGTGCCAATAACCGCCGCTCGTTTGTGCCTCGGCGTCGTCGCTGGTCGCGAGCCATTCCTGGGTGAGGTGGCCGAGGCGCAGGTCGTCCGGGGCCGCGGGGCCGCCCATCCTGGTGGGCACCCAGCCGGGATCCACGGCATTGCTGAGGACTTCCGGCCATAACCGGGCGACGGCGAATGCCAGGGCGGTGACGTAGAGCTTGCTGTCCGAGTAGGACACTTTTCGGGCCCCTCCGCTTTGGTTGATGCCGGTGAGGTCGGTGCGGCCGCCGCGGTGCATGCCGCTGCTGAGGTAGATCAGCCGGCGCGGGCGGTGGATGAGGGCGGTGAGGAGGTAGGGGGCGGCGACGTTGACCTGAAAGATATGAGCGCCGTTGAACACGCCGGCATTGTGGACCACGGCGTCCATGGGACCGGCTTGGTTCACCTGGTCGGCGACGGCTCGCGTTTGCCCGGGGTCCGAAAGGTCACCAACTACGCCTAGCGCGCCGCGGTCCAGGAGATCCTGCACCGCGGCAAGGCGGCCGGCGCTGCGTGCATGCACGACGACACTGTGGCCGTCGTCGAGCAGGGACTGTGCGGTAGCCCGGCCGAGTCCGTCGCTCGAACCGGTGATGAAGATGCGCCCCATGTCCCCAATTATGGGCCCCTACGTGACGCGCCTGCGATTGCAGCAGCCGGCCCCCGGTGGCGCCGGCGTCGGCTGCGGACAGGGACATCAGTTGCCCCGAGCCGATGCCCAGGGCGACCGCTGCAGGAAGCCCGTGAGCACGGGGTTGTATGCCATCCTTCTGCGCCGGCTGGAGTACGCCCGGCCCGTAGGCGAGATTCATGAACCAGCCGTCCAAGGTGTCCACCAGGCACCTCCCAGCGGCGAAAAGCGTCGGCAGGATGAGAAGGCGTACCAGGGATGAGAAGGCGTACCAGGGAAGAGCCAATATTGCCGCGCCCCGGCAACAACGAGCAGCGTGACCTCCGTTGCGGCATCGAGCCCCAACCCGGAAAGGAGCCCCACCGGGTACATCTGCCAGGGTCGCGTGCAGCCGTTCCGGCTAAGCCCAAGCCTGCCCGCAACGGCGTTCCGCCCTCCCCGACCAAGCCACCCAGAGACGCCCCCGCAGCCAACAGTGCGTGCAGTCAATGGCAGCGATGTGTGTGGGATCTGGCAGGGCCCTCTCCGGTGATGCGGAAAAATAGTCCAGCAGCTCGTCCTGCAGCCGCTGGTCGTGGGCGGCCCGCTGTGCCTTCTCCCCGTGCTGATGGTGCCAGCAGCGGCGCCGCTCCGGCTGATGCCGGCGACGTCGCTACTGCGGCCAGGGAGCTAAGCCAATGGCTCCCAATTTCCAGCCGCGGATAACCCGACCATTGTGCGGGCAAGATCACGCCTGTTCTTGGGCAGGACGAACACCGGGCCGTCCCGGCAAGGAACTTTTCAAGCGTTTCCCCGCTTATTTAGGGACGCGGAAGTGCTCGTAGAACCCGGCGAACGAACCGGGCATTCCCGTGGTTACACGGTTTCGCCAGTCAGGTGGCCAACGTGCTCACCACGACGGTAGTACCGGCAGCGGGCCGTCAGCATCAACATGTTCGGCGTCCCCGCGTGCCAGCCACAGGAGCAGGCCCTCGCGGTCGGATCCAACGCGCAGCCCGCCGTCGCCGATCACCCACTCGTCACGTTCTTCGGTCACCAGCGTCATACCCGGAGCACCCTTGGCGCGCAGGGACCGCACCACGGCTTCGAGGGCGTTCAGCAGCGAATCCGGATCGGCTTCCTCGATGGTCCAGGCAGTGTCGAGGTCATGGTGATGCACCACGACCTCGGCTATCCGGAGCGCCACGATGGACGTGGCGGGGACCACCTTGCCGCTAACCTGCACTTCCCTGGCCGCGAGTTCCCCGCTTAGCCGCTGTGCCTGCTCGGCAAAGTTCCGGGCCGACTCCCGCAGTTCCCCAATGAGCTCCTCCCGCGGCAGGGCCGCCAGGGCAGCGATCTCTTGGGAGCGGGCCTCGCTGGAGGCATACAGCGGACGTTCCTCGCCGGAGGTCGCCCAGTCAATGAGCTTTACCAGGGCACGGCCGCTGGAGGCGACGTGGGCGATAACGTCCGCGCGCGTCCACCCCTCAGACTGCGAGGAAACGGCCATCTCGTTGTCGGCAAGGGACTCGACGGTGGCCAGAAACATGTCCGTCTCCCTGCCGAGGCGGGACAGATCCGAGTGGAGGCGTGCGGCGTTGATCATTGTCCCAGCCTACTCACGAGCCGGTTCCCGAACCACCCTTCCTGCGCCACCGTTCCATATCCAGATGGTATGGACTGAGAAGGGGGAGCATCAATGACGGTGGACTTCCACCAAATGGCTGTTTGAGAGCCCCAGCATATAAATACCCCCCGGGTGGAAAGCAGGGGATTCCCCTCATATGACTTGTGTCACATGTCTGTCAAGCTGAAATCACTCGGAGGACGGCCCTCGGATCCTCCCTGTGCCGCTGGCCTCCGCTTCACTCAGAGAGGAGTTGGGGACCATGACACAACCGCATGCCGTTATAGCCGAAAATCCGCAGAAGGAGGCGCGCACGGCAAATTGGGTCGCCTTCGTCATCTGCACCGCCCTTTTGTTTGACGGATACGACCTCGTCATCTACGGCACCGTCCTACCGGGGCTGCTCGCAGACCCAAGCCAGATCGGAGCTTTTGATGCAGTCACCGCCGGCCTCCTCGGGTCCTGGGCCCTCATCGGAGTACTCGTAGGCTCACTGATCTGCGGCGCCGTAGGGGACTTTTTCGGCCGGCGCCGGCTGATGCTCCTGGGCATCGCCTGGTTCTCCGTCGGTATGTTCGCCACAGCTTTTGCCACCAGCGTCCCTGCCTTCGGTGCCTTGCGGTTCGTGACCGGACTCGGCCTGGGAGTGGTTATCGCCACCGCCGGCGCCACCATGGCTGAATTCGCGCCCGCGGGAAGGCGGCAGTTCTACAACGCGATCGTTTACTCCGGCGTTCCCGCCGGCGGCGTGTTCGCTTCGATCATGGGCATCCTGCTGCTCAATGACATCGGCTGGCGCGGACTGTTCATGATCGGCGCCCTACCCCTCGTCCTCCTCGTGCCCATCGCGTGGTTCAAGCTCCCTGAGTCTCCGCGCTGGCTGCTGGCCCGCGGCCGTGAGCAGGAAGCCCAGGCCGCTTCCCAACGCACTGGCGTTCCGCTTATCGAGGAACGGGTCATTCAACAGGTGGGCGCCGCACCGCAAAAAACAGGTTTCGCCGCGGTGTTCTCCCGGCAGTTCGCTGTGCCATCCATTTTGCTTGGCCTGATGTCGTTCTGTGGCCTGCTCCTGACTTACGGCCTGAACACATGGTTGCCGAAAATCATGGAAGGCTACGGCTACGGGCGCACATACGCCCTATTCTTCCCCCTGGCGCTGAACCTGGGTGCCGTCGCGGGCGGTCTGCTGCTTTCGCGCCTCGCTGACAAGGGCGGCCCCCAGCGGGTCATCGCCTCCACCTTTGTACTGGCGACCATCAGCCTGGTGCTGATGACCTTCAGCTTCCCGCTCCCCTTGCTGTTCACCTTCATCGCCTTCGCCGGGGTAGGCACACTGGGCACCCAGGTTCTGATTTATGGGTTCCAGTCGAATTACTACACCACCAATGCCCGGGCCGCTGGCGTGGCATGGTGCGCCAGCGTGGGACGCTTCGGCGGGATACTAGGGCCGATCATCGGTGGCTGGCTGGCTGCCGCAGGCATCGGCGGGGCCACGGCGTTTTATATCTATGGGGCCGTAGCCCTCGTCGGCGCAGTCGTGACCATTTTGGTCCCCCGCCAGCGAAAGCTGGAGGAAGCCGAGCACAAAGTGGAGGAAATCGTCGAAGGCCGGGCAGAGGCCAGCAGCCCCGCTGACCACCTCAGATAGTCCGCGCGGCTGCCCTGACAATATTACGTCTACGAAATATCCTAGTAGGGCTTATTATGGTTATTCTCTGAATGAATCATGAGCCCAGGGCAGCATCTCGCGGGCCGGTTAGCGGAAGGACGGCACTACGTTGGACATCCGCCAACTGAACTATTTCATCGCGGTTGCTGAAGAGAGGCATTTCGGCCGCGCGGCCAAGCGCCTGCACATGGCGCAGCCACCCCTCTCGCAGCAGATCCGCCAGCTGGAAGACCAGCTTGGAGTCCGGCTGCTCAACCGGACCACCCGCAGGGTTGACCTGACAGCCGCGGGCCAACTCCTGCTGGACCGCGGACGGCAGATCGTCAACGACGTAGCGACTCTTCAGGCCGACGTATATCAGGTCGGGAAGGGCGCCACCGGCGTCCTGAGGGTGGGCTTCTCAGGGTCGGCAACCTACGGCGTTATGCCCCAAATCGCCCGCCTTGCCAAACAGGTCCTGCCAGGCCTGTCCCTTGCGCTGCGCGGCGAAATGCTTACGCCATCCATGGAAGCGGGGCTGCGGGACGGTACTCTGGACGCCGCGCTGCTGCGTCCCCCCGTCGCCTCCCAGGACATCGACTACCGGACGGTGACCAGGGAGCCGCTCGTCGTCGCGCTTCCCTCGTTCAGCGCCCTGGCCGTGGATCGGCCCGTGGCGATGCACGAACTTCAGGACCAGGACTTCATCGCCTACGGGCCCCAATCCGTGCTCTACCGCACCACCGCAGACCTGTGCCGCCAGGCGGGCTTCCAGCCACGCATCAGCCAGGTGGTTGGAGAGACTTCCACCATGCTGGCGTTCGTAGCCGCAGGGGGCGGGGTGGCCGTCATGCCGTCCAGCGTTCAGGCCTTCCAGCTTGAAGGCGTGGTCTACCGGGAGATAGAAAACGTCCCCGAAGTGGAGCTCGCCGTCGCCTGGATGCGCGGGCATCACTCTGCGCTGCTACACAACTTTCTGGAGGTCGTGGTGACCGCAACTGCGGGAGCGACGGCGCCTGCCCCCGGCCCTGCGCCGTTTCCCACTGATGAAAGGCTTACCCACGTATGAAGATCGCAGCCATTGAGGCGATTCCGTACTCGATCCCTTACCTTCATCCACTGCACTTCGCGTCCGGTTCCGTGCACGAGGCAGACCATGTGCTCGTCAGGCTTCGCACCGATGACGGTGTGGTGGGCACCGCTGACACCCCGCCGCGCCCCTACACCTACGGCGAGACGCAGAAGTCGATAGTTGCGGTGGTGGAGGACATTTTTGCTCCGCAGCTGGTCGGCGTCGACATTTTCGACCGAGAGAAGGTCCAGGCAATCCTGTACCGGACGGTCCACAACCAGACAGCCAAGGGCGCCGTAGACATCGCCCTCTGGGACGTCATCGGCAAGACTCTCGGACAGCCTGTGACAAAACTGCTGGGCGGGTACACCGACTCGCTCCGGGTCTCTCACATGCTCGGCTTCAAGCCTGCGCAGGAGCTGCTGGAACTGGCCCTGGAGTTCCGCGAGATCTACGGCATCAACACGTTCAAGCTCAAGACCGGCCGCCGTCCCCTTCACCTCGACGTCGAGGCCGCCCGGGTGTTGCGGGAGGGCCTTGGCGAAGATGCCGAGCTCTACATGGACGCCAACCGCGGCTGGTCTGCGAACGAGGCCGCCGAGGTACTGCGTCGCACGGCGGAGTTGGGCCTGCAGTTCCTTGAGGAGCCTGACGACGCCCGCGAGGTCCTCGGCCGCCGCCGCCTCGTGGAGAACTCCCCCATCCCCATCGCCGCCGACGAATCTGCCGCGAACCTCGGCGAGGCCGCGCGGGAAATCCTCACCGGCGGCGCGAACCTGCTGGCGGTAAAGACGGCCCGGTCCGGCTTCACGGAGGCGGCCAAAATCGTGGGGATGGCCGAGGGCATGGGCATCGACGTTTACATAGGCAATCAGATCGACACCCAGGTCGGAACGGCCGCCTCGGTGACCTTCGGCGCCGCTTTTGCCCATTCGTCCAAACGCGCGGCGGAGCTGTCCAATTACCTCGACATGGCCGACGACCTGCTGGCCGTGCCCTTGGCCATCACCGGCGGACGCATCCGGGTTCCTGAAGGTCCCGGGGTGGGTACCGCTGTTGACGAAGAAAAGCTCTCCCTTTACCGCACCGATCGATAGCAACCCCTTTTCTGAAAGGACATTTATGAAATACCTGGTCCATATGGACGTGAACCTGCCCGCCGACCTGCCAGCCGGCGAAGCCGCGGAGATCAAGGCCACGGAGAAGGCCTACTCGCAACAGCTGCAGCGGACTGGCAAGTGGCCGGAAATCTGGCGAGTGGTGGGGGAATACGCCAATTACTCGATCTTCGATGTCGATTCGAACGACGAACTCCATGAGATCCTGCAGAACCTGCCGCTGTTTCCCTACATGGATATCTCGGTGGTGCCACTCGCGAAACACCCCTCAGACGTCAAGTAGCACCGGCGCAAGAGGCCGAGGAACGGCCGTGGACCGGGGTCAGTCGTTGGCCCGGAACACGGCCGCGAGCTCGCTGCGGGAGCGGATTCCCATTTTCCTGTAGAGCCGCGTCAGGTGGTACTGCACGGTCTTCTCCGCCAGGAACAAAGCCCGCGCCGCCTCCTTGTTGGTGGCGCCATTCGCTACCAACTCGGCCACGGCCCGTTCCTGTGCTGTGAGCTGGAGGTGGTGGTCGCCGACGGCAGTGAGCACCGGGTCGGCAGGGTCCGGCATGTTCCCGATGTCGAGGCCTGTTGCCTTGAGCTCCCGGTCGCACCGTTCCACATACGTGGCCGCACCCAGGGAGTCGTATAAGTCGCGGGCCGCGCGCAGGACGGTCGACGCCAGGCGCCGTTTGCCCGCCCGGCGCATGCTCTGGCCGAAGGCAAAACTAACCCGTGCCCGCAGATACGGCCGGTTGAGGCCCCTGAGGTGGCCAAGCGACGCCTCGAAATGTTCCCTGGCAGTGTCGGGGTCCCCCTGCGCGGCCACGATCCGGCCTCGCGCCCACGCCATCCGCGCCAAGTCCGAGGGTACCTCCCGCTCCCGCGGCACGCGCTCAAACGCAGTAAGGAACGAGTCGGCCGCGTCGAGCTGGTCAGTCATGACAAGGGCGTTGACGTAGGTGTCCTGCCAGGGCCAGAAGGACACCCGGTTCTCCGTCCACGGGTCCAGCTCCGTCAGCGGCTGCAGCACAGCCAAAGCGCTTTCATAGTCCGCCCTCGCCTCGTGGAAACGGGCACGGGCGAGACTTGCCGGCACCTGCATGGCACGGTACGTCCCAGGCTGCACCGCGGCCTGCGAAACGTAGTACCGGGCCCGCTCCCAGTCTCCCCGCATGGACCAGAGCTCCGCCGCAGTCCAGTAGAGCAGAGGGCGGACCAGCGGCATCCGCGAGGTCTCGAGGCGCACGGATGCGCGCGCCACGGTGGCGGCGGCGGCATCCCAGTTGCCAAGCACCAGGTGGGTGCGCGCCAGCCAGGCCTCTGCCCACAGGGAAATCCGCATCGAACCGCCCCGGTACTCCGTGGGAGCCGCGGACTCGAAGTTGACCAGCGCTGACTCAACGTTGTCAAGGCGCAGTGCCAGCCAGCCCGCACCCATCTGGACCCGCTGCTTCTGGGCGTTCTCGGCAGCATGTTCAAAGGCCCGGTGGTAGGAGGCCTCCGCCTCCGAAAGCCGGCCCTGCGCATACAGGCCCAGGCCGTAGATGGCCTCTGTCTCAATGTAGGCGGGGGTGCCCGGCTGCGTAAGTGCCATGGCCCGCTCTGCCCAACCGGTAATCAGCGGCCCGTCCCAGGACGCTACCCCGTGCAGAACGAAGCGCTGCGCCACCTGCGCGGCGGCGGAGGGATCACGCTGCTGGTTGCAGGTGGCCCACGCCATCTCCAGCTGCGTCTGCGCGCTGCCGTTCTGCCCCGATGCCGTGGAGAGGTAGCCCAATACGGAGGAGCGAAGCGACGAGGACGGCAGGGCGTCCACTGCCGCGGCCCAGATCTGCGCCTGGGCAATGTCGCCGGAACCCACAAGGGCATCCACGGCCCTCAGGAGCCTATCGTTCCGGGAACGGATGTCCCGGGAAAGTCGGGACGCGGAGAACAAAGCTGTTGAGGCATCCTGCCACGCTCCCACCAGGGCCTGGGAGCGGGCGAATTCCTCCAATTCCTCGGCCAGGGCCTCGTCTGCACCGGGCGTCGCGGAGACACGGTGGCCCAGCCGTTCACCCTCGGGCTGCACTGTCTCAGCGGCCAGCCGATGCAGTGCAATGCGCCGGCTGGGAACGATCTGTTCGTAGATGGCCTCGGCGGTGGCAGGTTCAAAGAACACGACCGCGGAACGGGCCTGATCAACAGACAAGCCCAGCAGCCCAGCGCGGTGTCCCTCATCGAGTACCTCCATGACGGACTCCACCCCGCTGACCCGGGAAACCTCTGCCAGGCCGGCGCTGCGCCCGAGCACGGAAGCCGCCTCCGCTATAGAGACCAGCCCGTGGGACGCGGCGTCGAGCACACTGCGCACCCGGGCACGCACCCGGGAAGTCGGAGGCAGGGAGGGGAACCAGGTCTGCCAGGTCTCCGCCGGCAACTCGCGGAGCAGCTCCAGGATCGGTTGGGCAAGCCCTCCTGTGTGCTTGACCAGCCCGTACGCCGCCGTCAGGCTGAGGTCGATACCAAGCACCCGCCGGGCGAGATCCTGGACTTGCTGCGGGGTGAGCGGATCAAGCGGGATACGGGCGACCTGGTGGCTTGTGAGGAAGTCCAGCACATCGGCGGGGACGCGGGGCGTCGCCTCGGGGTTAAGCGTGAGCACGAACATGATCCGTTTTCCGTGCAGCCGTCGCATGACGAATGTGAGGATGCGCAGGCTCTCCACGTCGAGTTTGTGAACGTCGTCGACGGCGACAACTACGCTGCCGTGGGACTGCAGTCCTTCGAGGTGGGTGGTGAGGATCGAGGCGTAATCGAGGACCTGGGCGGGGGTGAGAGCCGCGACGGGGCCAGCGGGCAAGGCCGGGCCGCCGTCGTAATCCTTTGCCGAGCGCAGCGGCAACGTGAGCATGAGCTGGGAATAGCCGGCGAGGGGGAACTGCGCCTCCCATTCATCGCCCATGGCGGACAGGACGCGGACACCACGGGCGACAGTGCGGCAGTGCTCAAGGAAGACCTCCAGCACTGCGGTCTTCCCGGACCCGGAGGGACCGGTGATCACCACTGCGCCCACATTGCCTTTGCGGACCGAGCGGAGAATTTCCAGGAGCTCCTCGGAGACCCCGGTCCGGCCAACGAGCGGCAAGCCCTCCGCCATTTCACCGTATATTGAGCCCGCCGTCATGAAGCCAAGCCTACCGGAGGGGCCCGCACGGCCCCGGCGGCGGGCATCCATCACCGGGGCCTTAGCCTAGATCCCCGCCAGCGACTGGAAGGATACTGCCGGTCAGGTACGACGCTTCATCTGATCCGAGGAATACGATGGGCGCGGCCTGTTCGTCCAAGGTTCCGTAGCGCTTCAAAAAGGACGACTCCACGGTTTGGTCAACGATCGCCTGGTACCAGGCCTTTTCCGTGGGGGATTCAGCCTCCGGCCCTCGTTTGACCTTGCGGACCGGCGCTTCGGTGCCGCCCGGGGCGGTTGCAACCACGCGGACACCACGTCCGCCGACCTCCATGGCCAAGGACTGGGTCAAAGCGTTGACGCCGCCCTTCGCAGCCGCGTACGGCACACGGTGCATCCCGCGGGTGGCTACCGAGGAAACGTTGACAATAGTGCCCGAGCCCTGCCGCAGCATGGCCGGCAGCACGGCCCGGCAGGTCCAGAGGGTGGGAAAGAGTGAGCGGCGGATCTCCTTCTCGATCTGGTCCTCGTCGTACTCTTCGTACGGACGGGCCCAGATAGTGCCGCCAACATTGTTAACCAGGACGTCCACCCGGCCGTGGGCGGCCAGCGCCGCTTCGACGGCCTGCTGCGCTCCGGCGAAGGTCTCCAGATCAGCGGTCACCGAGGTCGCCGAACCGCCTGAACCGGAACCCTGTGCGGCTTCCTGGATCCCTTGCGCCACCTCGTGGACCAACTCGGCGCGGTCCACCAGGACAACAGCGCCCCCCTCGGCACCGATCCGCTCTGCCACCTTCTGGCCAATACCCTGTGCGGAGCCGGTTACGACGGCCACCTTGTCGGCGTACCGGCCCGGAGTAACGAACTGTCCCGCATATGGCCGTGCCATCAGCGGTTATCTTTGGCGTCGATCGCCCCGGCCATGGTTTCCTTGGCGTCCCGAGCGTGGGCCATGATGACCTCCCGCACCCGTGCCTTGTCCTGGCGCTCGAAGGCATAGACGATATCTAGGTGGTCCTGTGTGACCCGCTCAAAGATTCGGGTGCCGGCCTCGAAGGCCGCAGCCATCTGCGCGTGGACGTCGAGCCGGCGGTAGGACTCAAGCAGCATGGGGTTATCGCAGATCATGAAGAGGTATTCGTGGAACTCCTCGTTGGTCCGCGCGAATTCACCCGGTTCCTGAACGATGCCCGCAGCCACAGAGCGCGTGGTGGCCTCGGCGAGCCGCCGGAACTGGTGCAACTGTTCTTCGCTGAGGCGGCCCAGCATCAGCTCGCTCACCGCGAGCTCCAGGCCCATGCGGGCGTCCAACTGGGCGAAGCTGTCTTCCTTGCGGAAATCCAGCCGGCCGGTCTCCATGGACGAGACGGCCTCGCTGCGGGTCATCGTGTCGCCTTCGGCCTGGATCTTCTCCATGGGTGCCGGTGCACCCGTCTCGGCGTCGCCGCCGGTGGCCTCCTTCGGGGCAAAGCGCTCGAAGTAGAAGTTGACGGGCTTGATGCCCTCGGCGTCCAGCCACTTCGAAACGGCATTGACCATGGGGGGCGGGCCGCACAGGTAGATGTCAACATTCCCGTCGTTCAGGTGGGATGGCTCGATGATCTGTGTGACATAGCCCGTGTGGGGAGCGGACGTGCCGGGTTCAGAAGCAATGTAGTCCCAGGTGAATCCGGGCACCTTCGCCTCGTATGCCCGCAGCCAGTCCAGGCCGACGATGTCCGCCTCGCGGGTCAGCCCGTAGATCAGATGGACCGGTGTCGACGGCGGGTTCTCGGCGAGCTTCTCGAGGATGGACAGGAGCGGTGCCAGCCCGGTGCCGCCTGCCAGGAGCAGCAGGGGGCGCTTGGGCTCCCGCAGGAAGAACGAGCCGTACGGACCCGTGAGTTCGATGGTGTCGCCCACCGCTGCCCTGTCGCGCAGGTATTCGGACATCGCGCCCTGCGGCGTTACCCGCACCATGAAGGAGGCAGTGTGAACCTCGGGGCCGCTGCTGAACGAATAGGAGCGCTCCGCGTCGGTTCCGGGGACCTTGAGGTTGACGTACTGGCCCGGGAGGAAGGCCAGAGCGTCGCGGTTTTCGACCTCCAGGCTGAAGGAAACCGTGGTTTCCGAGTGCTTGTTGAGCTCCGTCATGGTGGACGTGAAGGTGGTGGCTGAGGTTTTCGCGGATGCCGACGTGGCAGGGATCTGGATGGCCAGATCCGACTCCGGCACCGCCTGGCAGGTAAGCATGTAGCCCTTTTCGAGTTCCTCCTCCGTCATCGCGTCGTCAATGTAGTCCCCCGGGTCGAAGGAGCCGGAATCGCAAAAGGCCTTGCAGGTGCCGCAGGCACCGTCCCGACAATCTGACGGAATGTTGATCCGTGCCTTGTATGCGGCGTCCATCACCGTCTCGTAGTCGCCGACCTTGATGACCTTAGTGACGCCGTCTTCGAAGCTGAGGGCTACTTTGTGGCCCATGAATTCCTCCTGCTGGGGGTCGCGTCGTCGCGACCCGGAAAAGTGCGGATGTGCCCGGTGGGCACGGGGTTCAGAACCGTCCACGCCGGTGCCCAGGAAGTGCCGGGCACCGGCGCGCGGCCGTCAGATCATGTAGACGTCCACCACATGGTGGATGTAGTCGTTCTTCAAGACGACCTTCTTCTTCATGATGACCGGCTCCCCGCCGGAGAGGTCGATCGTGTAGAAGCTGGTCCCGAAGTACGTGTCCGTTGTGTTGTAGCGGAAGTACAGGGTGAACCAGTTGAAGCGCACCTTCACCTGGGCGCCGTCGTGCTCCACGATCTCGATGTCTGTGAGGTTGTGCCCGGTGCGAGGCTCCGGGAGGGACGTCGCTGACGACCGGTCTGTTTTGATCCGGAAGACACGGTCCTCAATGCCGCCGCGGTTGTCGTAGTAGATGAGCGAGATCTCGTTCTGCGGGTCCTCGGTCAACCGGTCGTCGACGTCCCATGCAGGCATCCAAAACTCGGCGTCCGGGTGGTAGCACTGAAGCCATTCATCGAACTGGCGCTCATCCAGCAGACGGGCCTCCTTGTACAAGAAGGCTCGGACGGTTTCAAGGGTGGCAATCTCCTCGGCGCTCTTGAGCGCCGCAACTGCTCTGATCAGGTTTGTCATGGGTTATGCACTCTCTCTGGTTCCACGTGGTCTGGGTCAGGCGGTGACGGGAACGGTATCCAGTGCGGATTGCTCCTCTTCCGCCAGGGCCCGGTCCATGACTTCCTTCCAGTACCCGTGCTGGATGGGGTAGAGCCCCTCGTCCTCGGTGCGCAGCCCGGACGCGATGACCTTGGTCATGCCCAGCGCCTGGGCCTGCGCGTCGGGTCCTGCAATCTCGTGGGTGGACCCGCGGGTCATGTCGTTCCATGGCGCCGAGGTGGCCCAGTACGTCTTGTTGCAGGACCGGAACTCCTCGAGGTCGTCGGGGGTGGCCATGCCCGTGGCGTTGAAGAAGTCCTCGTACTGTCGGATGCGTTTGGACCGGTTCTCCTGCGATTCGCCCTTGGGTGCGATGCAGTAAATCGTCACCTCGGTCTGGTCCGCGGAGATGGGACGAAAGTGGCGGATCTGCGAGGAGAACTGGTCCATGATGTAGACATTCGGGTACAGGCAGAGGTTTCGCGAGATGTTGATCATGAAGTTCGCCATCTCCTCGCCATACTTTGCAACGAGCTCCTCGCGGCGGTCCCACAGTGGGCGGTCCTCCGGGTTGGTCCATTCCTGCCACAGCAGCAGGTGTCCGTGGTCGTAGGAATAGAAACCGCCCTTGACCTTGCCCCATTTACCGGCGTCCATGGCCTTGGTCGTGTTGGCTGAGTCGCCGGCGCTGCGGCGGGCCGTAGTGGCGGCGTAGTTCCAGTGCACGGCAGTGACGTGGTAGCCGTCGGCGCCGTTCTCGGCCTGCACCTTCCAGTTGCCGTCGTACGTGTACGTGGATGCCCCACGCAGCACTTCGAGTCCCTCCGGGGACTGATCCACGATGGAATCGATAACCTTGGTGGCGTCACCCAGGTGCTCTTCGAGGGGGAGAACGTCAGCCTTCAAGGAACCGAACAGGAAGCCACGGTAAGACTCAAAACGGGCAACCTTGGTGAGGTCGTGGGAGCCCTCTTTATTGAAGGTTTCCGGGTAGCCGGCGTTGCGGGAGTCTTTCACTTTCAGGAGCTCACCGGAGTTCTTGAACGTCCAGCCGTGGAACGGGCAGGTGAAAGTGGTGCGGTTATCCGTCTTGCGCCGGCACAGCATGGCGCCGCGGTGGGAGCACGCGTTGACGATGCAGTTGAGTTTTTCTTCTTTGTCGCGGGTGATCACCACGGGAGTGCGGCCGATGTTCGTGGTGAAGTAGTCCCCCACGTTGGGGATCTGGGACTCATGGGCGAGATAAACCCAGTTGCCTTCAAAGATGTGTTTCATCTCCAGTTCGAAAATCTCTTGATCGGTAAAGATTTCGCGCTTCGCACGGATGACACCATTTTCACGGTCGTCGATCACGGCGTCGGCAAGGACCTCGCGGACATGGGCCAGGTTCTCGATCATGGCGTACTCCTTCATGGGAGAGTGCTGGACGGATGAGCGGGAGGTCCAGGCCAACCCGCAGTGCCCAGAGGGACGTTGTCAGGCAATTCTCCCCTACCGTGACCGCACTCACATCAGGCAAACACCTAGCATCGGCCAAGGGTGTCTTTATGTTCGCCTCATGACCGAAAATAGGAAGAATCGATATTTGTAGCGTCCTTATATCCCGCCTACGATGAGACGGACATCACGCGTGGCCGCGGGGGCAGATTCAGAAGGTGCCCCGCAGGTTCGCAAAGGGTGCAGGAAAGCCTCCTGACCCTGTTCAATGAGAAGTATGGAGATCACCATGACTGAAACCGAAGAGGTCGCCCGCAAGGAGAACGAGGGCACTGCCGTCGAAGCCGGTTCAAAGGCCACCGAGCGCTTCACCGCCTCAGGAAAGCTCGCGCAACTGGATGTTCCGAAGGAGAGGGTCAGCCTGCTGGCGGGGGCTCTCATCAAAGCCGCCAACGACATCGTCGTCGAGCACGAGGTCACCTACGAGGAATACAACGCACTCAAAGCCTGGCTCATTAAAGTCGGAACTGACGGTGAATGGCCGCTATTCCTGGACGTGTGGCTGGAGCACACTGTGGAGGACGTCAACTCCCAGGACCGCCCCGGCACCGTAGGTACAATCGAGGGGCCTTACTACGTGCCGGGCTCCCCGGAACTCCAGACTCCGGCCACCGTGGAGATGCGAGAGGACGAGGAGGGCACACCGCTGCACTTCAGCGGCCGCTTCACCGATACTGACGGCAACCCCATCCAGAACGCCCAGGTGGAGATTTGGCACGCCGACAGCGCCGGCTTCTACTCCCAGTACGCCCCGGGCCTCCCTGACTGGCTCTTCCGCGCCACGGTCAAGGCAGACGACGACGGCCGCTTCGAAATCAACACGATGCGCCCGGCACCTTACCAGATTCCCACGGATGGGGCCTGCGGGCAGCTGATCAGCGCAGCAGGCTGGCACGCCTGGCGCCCGGCGCACATCCACATCAAGGTCTCCGCGCCTGGCTTCCAGCCCGTAACCCAGCAGCTGTACTTCCCCGGCGACCCGCACAACGTCGACGACATCGCCTCGGCAGTCAAGCCTGAACTGATGCTGGACCCCAAGCCGCGCACGGACGGCCAGGCCGGCGAAGAAGTGGTCTATGACTACGTCCTGGCCAAGGAAGGCCAGCACAAGTAAGAGCCACCGCTGACACTCGGCGCCGGCGCCTCCGCCCCGGCACCGAAGGCGCCCTGGAGTGCATACTCCGGGGCGCCTATATTTTTGCCGCCGCTGCGAGGAGCCCGAATGCCGCCATCCCGTCAGGACCCACCCGCCGTCGCCCCCGTGGCAGCGGCTGCGGATCCGGTACCCCAACCCCTGCTTGAACGCCCTGGCGTTCGCCCCGCAGGCCTACGCCAGGTCGTCAGTGACCTGGGCCTGTCCTATGTTTCCAACGGGGTGATCGGCCTCATCTTCTCCGCCTCCGGCCCGATAGCCGTTACCCTGGCCGTCGGAGCGGCGGGAGGACTTACCGAAGGCCAACTGGCATCTTGGGTGTTTGGCATCCTTTTTTCGGCCGGGGCGGCGACTCTGGTCATGTCGCTCCTGTATCGACAGCCCCTTGGCTTCGCCTGGTCCATTCCCGGCACGGTGCTCCTGGGTCCGTCCCTGCTGCACTTGTCCTTTCCGGAAGTTGTGGGGGCCTTCTTCACGTCCGGAGCTCTCGTCCTCGCGCTGGGCGCCACCGGAGTGGTGCGGCGGATCATGGCAGTGGTTCCGATGCAGATCGTCATGGCTATGGTGGCCGCTGTATTCCTAAAGTTCGGCACGGACATCGTCACCGCAACCCAGACGAACGCTGTGGTGGCCGCCCCCATGGCGGTCGCATTCCTGGTCCTCACGGCCGTTCCCGCCCTCGGCAGATTCCTTCCGCCGGTGCTCGGCACCCTCGCGGTTGGGTGCCTCGCCGTGGCGGCAAGTGGCCAATTTGCCCTCCAAAAAGGCGGGCCGGTTCTGGCCACCCCGGTTTTCACCCTTCCCGAGTTCACCTGGGCTGCCCAGCTCGAGCTGGTTGTTCCCCTGGCCCTCACCGTGCTGTTCGTCCAGAACGGCCAGGGCATCGCGGTTCTCCGTGCCGCCGGCCACAACCCGCCGGTCAACGTCTTCGCCATCGTTTCGGGCGCGTTTTCGTTGCTCAATGCGGGCTGCGGCGCCGTCTCAGCCTGCGTGACCGGCCCTACCAACGCCCTCATGACGTCCTCAGGAACCACCAAGCGCCAGTACACCTCTGCCGTGGTGTTCGGCGTCCTGGCCATGGCCTGCGCCCTCTTGGCCCCCACCCTCACCCGGCTCATGCTCGCCACGCCCAGGGAGTTCATCCTTGCCCTCGGCGGCATTGCCATGCTGCGCGCCCTCCAGCAAGCCTTCGTGACCGCCTTCGCCACGACGTTCACCTTGGGGGCCCTAGTGACATTCGTGGTGACCATGTCTGGAATGAGCCTTTTCAACATTCACCCGGCATTCTGGGGCCTTGTCATCGGCTACACGGTGTCCCGTGTGCTTGAGCGCGCGGACCATAATGCCGGATCCTGACCCGTGGTTTTCCTGAGGCCTCGCCCGCGGTGGGCAACGTCCACGTGCTGCAGCCGCTGACCGACCGGGTCGAAGCAACGCTATTCCACGATCCATAGGTATAGGTCTGCGCGAATACCTCGTAGGTGTATGCGGCCCGGTGTCGCGTTTGAAGCAGACCGTTGCAGTGGCTCCAGTATCAGCAGATACTGCGCGGGCGGCCGCGCTGTTTCCGGCACTGAGCATCAGCGGTAGCGTTCCGGCTGTGACGATCCGGCGGAGGCGTCCGGGTTTCCGACCGTGACGAGCGCCTTAACCGCTCCCTCGCCACCGAACGGGCTGGCTGCATTCGAAGGGGGCCGGGCCGTTGAACAAGAAACGGGCTGAAGGTCCCGGTCACCGCCCTGTAACGAGAGCGGGGGCCGCCGAGTAAGGGTAGGCACCCCGCCGCGCTGATGACGACCACAATCGCTGGCCGCCGCAGGGATTACAGCATCGTTGTTTAGGCCCAAAGAGCTGTAATTATTGCGGTTCTGGCTTTACGCTGACCGACGGCCCCTGAAGAGGAACGCAGGGCGCGAGGCCTCAGGCGGCCGCCATCACGATCAGCACCACCAGCGCATTGTTCACGGCGTGGAGCAGCACCGGAGCCCACAGGTTCTATGAAACCGTCTGACGAGTGCCAGCGCGATGCCCAGGGCGAAGAGGTAGGGAAAGGTGAGCAGCACCAGGTGACAGGCAGCGAACAGCGCTGCCGACAGCACGACCGCCACGAGGGGCCTGAAGCGCCCGGCGAAGCCGCTGAGGAGGGCGCCCCGGAAGAGCACTTCTTCCCACAACGGGGTGAGAGCACAGCAATGGATAGGAAGCCCAGTACGACGAGCGGTGTCGGCAGATCCACGATGTTGGACAGCGGGTCGTTCTGGGAGCCGGCGGACCGGCGTCTATCCCCAACTGGCTGAGGGCGGCGAGGGTGAGACCTCGCAGGCAGGCGGCAATGATTATGGCAGACGGGATTTGCCAGAACAGATGGAGCATTCTGAGCCTGAACCGCCGAAACCCGAGCCCGCGCAATGTGAGGCCGTTCCTCCGGAGCAGGTGGAAGTAGAGTGCCAGCATGGCCGCCGCCGTGGCGCCGCAGATGATCACTAGAACGGCGGACTCGGGCGTGAAATCAACGAGGCCGGAAAGCCCCACGACCAGGACTCCCGCGGTCAGGACCGCAAGATACAGGCGACAAACATCAGCGCCCGGAAGGCCTGCTTCAGTGTCACGCTCTCAATCGACCCGGACGCATTCCCGGGTTGGTCAAGAGGATCGGCTGGCAAAAGTATCCCCCGAGGCTTCATATTGTGAGCCTAACTCAGGCCCGCCGGCGCGCAGTCATGAGTCTCATCGGCTGCTCCGAAGGTTGCGGTTTGGGCCGCGAAAAGGGTGGGTACGGAGCAGTCGATGGGTGGTGAGAACGGACCTTAGTCGAAGAATCCCACGATGTAGCCGACGAAGAACAGCAAGCACAGCGCGACAACGACGGCGATCGCGGCAATCCAGATAACCTGGGTGCTCATCCTGGTGCCATGCTCCTCATGACCCTGCGGGCCGGCCGTTGACGCTTCGCCCGGAGGGGTCTCGCCCGGAGGCACCCCACCTCCCGGCTCAAGGCCAGTGATCTTGTCTTCCTCCGGGTCCGGGTTGCTTCCTGACACGTCCACTCCCTTGGTTACCGGCCTGATGCTCTGTTCAGCGTAATCGGCGCAGTCGGCAGGGCCATGGCTCCGCTGATCTGCATCCCGGCGTGGGCGAAGCGGAATCCGTTGCTCCCTACGCGCCGTTTTGAGCCGCGAAAAGGGCCGCTACGGAGCAGTCGATGGGTGGGTGATGACGGCGGCCGTGGCCTCGGCGATGGCCCGCTCCTCGTCGGTGGGGACCACGAGCACCGGGATGGCCGAAGACGGAGTGGAGATCACGCGGGGATCCTTGGACCGCTCCCGGTTCAGGCCGGCGTCGAGCTGCACGCCGAGGGCGCCGAGCCGGTCCGCGACGAGGGTGCGGAACTGGTGCGAGTTCTCGCCGATCCCGGCGGTGAAGACGAGGGCCTTCGCCCCGCCGACGGCCACGTGGTAGCCGCCGATGTACTTCGCGAGCCGGTAGGAGGCGACCGCGAGCGCCATGGCAGCCCTGGCGTCGCCGGCTTCCGCGGCCTCCACCACGGAGCGCATGTCGTTGTTGCCGGCCAGCCCCTTGAGCCCGGACTCGCGGTTCAGCATCGAATCGAGGTCCTCCGGGGTCCAGCCGGCCCGGCCGAGGAAGACGAGGATGGACGGGTCCAGGTCACCGGAGCGGGTGCCCATCACGAGGCCCTCGAGCGGGGTGAAGCCCATCGAGGTGTCCACGGACTGTCCGCCTCGGATCGCCGTGACCGAGGCCCCGTTGCCGAGGTGGGCGATGACGGCGTCGAACTCGTCTACCGGGACATCCAGCAGCGCCGCGGCCCGGTGCGAGACGTACTCATGCGAGGTGCCGTGGAAGCCGTAGCGGCGGATCCCGTGGTTTGTATACAGCGAATCCGGCACCGCGTAGCGCCAAGCGTGCTCGGGCAGGGTGCGGTGGAAGGCGGTGTCGAACACGGCCACCTGCGGCATGTCCGGCCACTTCTTCGCGATGGCGCGGATGCCCAGCACGTTGGCCGGGTTGTGCAGGGGTGCCAGCGGGTTGAGCCGCTCGATGGCGCGGGTGATCTCGTTGTCGATCAGCACCGGCTCGCCGAAGCGCTCGCCGCCGTGCACCACGCGGTGGCCGACGGCATCCAGCGTCCGGTCCCCCAACGCCGCGTGGATCTCCGCGTCGACCTGCTCCAGCGCCTCGGCGTGGTCGCGGGGTCCCTCGATCTGGCCGTCGCCCTCGCCGCCGTTGCCCATCCCGATCTTCTCGACCAGCCCCTCGGCGAGCACACTGCCGGCCTCGACGTCGCGGACCTGGAACTTCAGTGAGGACGAACCTGAATTGATGACGAGGACGAGCACTGGGCCTCCTAAGGCTTGGCTGATGCTGAGTTGGTGCAACGCTTGGCGTCAGGCCGCAGCCTGCCGAGCGCTCCACAGGACCCACTATAGGTCCGGACCCAGATGAGGGCTGGCACGAACCGGCCCCGCGCCCCGGCCGCCCACACCGGATGCAGCACGTTGTTTGTGGAGTGCCTCGCGGGCTGCGTCAGCGATCTCGGGGGTGACGGTTTCTGCGATCGGCTCCTGTGGACATTTGGTGAGGCGGAACTAAAATGAGCCATGCCCATGACCGGCCGAGTCGTCTCCGCCGCGGTGCTGCTCGTCATTGGGGCAGTACTGGCGCTGCTGGCTGTGCTGGTCCACTACGAATTCATGAGAATATACGGCGATGTCAGCGGTACCGCGTTCGAGGGGCTCACTTGGGGGTTGACGGCCGGTCCCTCCGGATTGGCGTTCGGTCTGGTCGCGGTCGTTGCCGTGATCGGCTTGATGCTCTCGACACGGCGGTGGATGCGGCTGACGGCCGTGGCCATCCCGGTCCTCATGCTGATCGGGATGTTCGCTGTCACCCCCGCGGCACTTGGGCAGCGGATTGAGGTGCAGTTCGACTCGACTCCGCAATGCGTGACCGAGGGCTCGGATGAGCCCATGGCCACTGCAGATCGTGAGTCCCAGCGGGCGTTCGATTCCATCGAGCACATCGGCTATTTCAGTGGTGGCGGCATGAGTGGTGTCGCCGGCTGTACCCGCGGGTTTGTGCTCTCAGGAGACGTCGATGTGTTGCAGCACTATCGTGCAGCGCTGCCAGCGGCGGGCTGGGTAGTGGTCGAGGATGACGGGCGCCACCTGCGGGCGCAGCTTGATGGCCGGGCGTTCGATGTGATGCCCTGCCCTGGAGGTGGTGTCGTCTGGGCCGGAAGCGACGACGACCCCTCATACGGACCGGGAAGGCCTGAGCTAGCGGGCACTGAAATTTGTCCCCACGACCTCTGAAAACGACAAAGGCGAAGTTCGCTCTCAGCCGGGACACGGACTCCGGTGTTCCGCATCCGATGAGGGGCAACGTTGTACGGGCCTGCGCCTCCGTGCGTCTTCCCGGGCAGCCTGGACCGCTTCCTCCATCCGTCAAGTACTTTCCAGCTACGCCAGCGGAGCGGTGCGGGAGCCGCCCGGCCGTTGCGCACAGCCGCGGCGGGCGCTTAGAGTCGGCGGACCACCTGGACAACGCACGAAGGGATTTTCATGACTGATCAGCCGATCCAGCCAGAGGCCAACGAGCCGGAGAACAGCGGGTCAACCAGCGGGTCCGGTAAGCCGGATCCCACCGGCGTCGAGGGCGCGAACCCGGCGCTGGACGACACCGGGAAGCTCAAGTCCGCCGAGACCGGAGAGGCGCCCGAGGCCCCCGAGAATTTCGAGGACCTGGATCTCACGCCGACGGGCCTGTCCGATGAGCCCGCCAAGCAGGAAGATCCCGACAGCCCCGCGGAGCCGGAAAACAGCTGACCTGATCCCGCCCCTGGCGCTTTGGCCAGACGGCGGAGTCGCTGTTGCTAGGCGCGGACGGCCGCGGCCTGGTCCGCCCCGGCTGCGGCCCCGGCTGCCGCAGCTACCGGCCCGCCGTCGCCGTCGGTGGACTGGGCCTGGATGGCGGTGATGGCCACCGTGTTGACGATGTCCTCTACCGTGCAGCCGCGGGAAAGGTCGTTGACCGGCTTGCGGAGGCCCTGCAGCACCGGCCCGACGGCCACCGCTCCGGAGGACTGCTGGACCGCCTTATAGGTGTTGTTGCCGGTGTTGAGGTCCGGGAAGATAAAGACCGTCGCCTGCCCCGCCACGGTCGAGCCGGGCATCTTGGACTCGGCGATGGCGGCGTCGACGGCGGCGTCGTACTGGATGGGCCCTTCCACGGCGAGATCCGGGCGGCGTGCCCGCACCAGCTCGGTGGCCTGCCGGACCGCGTCCACCGCCTCACCGGCGCCCGAGCCGCCGGTGGAGTAGGACAGCATGGCCACGCGCGGCTCCACGCCGAACTGGGCCGCGGTGTCCGCCGAGGCCAGCGCGATGTCCGCGAGCTGCTCCACGTTGGGCTCCGGGTTCACGGCGCAGTCGCCGTAGACCAGCACCCGGTCCGGCATCAGCATCAGGAACACCGAGGAGACGATCTTGACGCCGGGCCGGGTTTTGACGAACTCCAGTGCCGGCCGGATGGTGTGCGCCGTGGTGTGCGCGGCGCCGGAGACCATCCCGTCGACGACGCCGAGCTGGACCATCATGGTGCCGAAGTAGCTCTCGTCCTGCATGACCTCGAGGGCCTTGGCCAGGTCCACGCCCTTGTGCGCCCGGAGTTCGGCGTATTTCTCCGCGAAGCCCTGGCGCAGTTCAGAGGTGGCGGGATCGATGATGTTGATGCCGGTGAGGTCGATGCCCTGGGTGGAGGCGAGCTCTCGGACGTCGGATTCGCGGCCCAGCACGGTCAGGTCGCAGACGTCGCGGCGGCGCAGGATCTCCGCGGCCCGCAGGATGCGGACATCCGTGCCCTCCGGCAGCACGATGTGGCGGCGCTCGGAGCGGGCGCGTTCGATCAGGTCGTGCAGGAAGCGCAGCGGCGTCATCCGCTCCAGCCGCGGCAGGTGCAGCCGCTCCAGCAGCTCCGCCTCGTCCACCCGGCGGGCCCACAGCCCCAGCGCCGAGGCCACCTTGCGGCGGTGCCCGGACCAGATCTCGCTGCGCACCTCGGAGACGCGCTTGGCGGTGACGTAGGTGTCGTCGGGGGCGGCGAAAATCGGGAACGGGGCCTGCGCCAGCAGCGAATAGATGGTGGGGTCCGGGGCCAGGCCGCCGGTGAGGATCAGCGCGGACGGCACCGGGAACTCCGGCGAGAACGAGGACGCCAGGCAGGCGACGAGCACGTCGGCACGGTCACCGGGCACGATCACCAGCGCGCCGTCGTCGAGCACGTGCAGGAAGTTGGCCACGCTCATCGCCGCGACCTTCACCGAACGCACGTCGCGCTCCAGGTCGGCGAGTCCGGCCACCTGGCCCATCCCCATGGCGGTGGCCACCTCGCCGGTGGTGGGCCGGGCGATCTCCTCCAGTTCCGGCAGGACATACACGGGCCGGCCGGAGGCGCCCGGGCGGACCGCGGCGGCGATGGCCTCGAGGTCCTCCGGATCGGCGCGGTTGACCATGATGGCCAGCAGCGTGCAGCGCTCGGCGACGAGTTCCTTGCGGGCGACTTCGACGGCGTCGACCGCTTCCGCGACGGTGCGGCCCTTCGCACCGACCACGGCGACGACCGCGGCGGCGAGGTTGTTGGCCAGCCGGGCGTTGAGGTCGAACTCGACGGCGGCGTCCTGGCCGGTCAGGTCGGTGCCCTCCACGATCACCACGTCACAGTGCCGGGCCATCTCCGCAAAGATCTCCACGCAGCGCGAATCGATCTCCTCGCGCTTTCCCTCGGCCAGCAGGCTGCGGACCTCGGGGAAGGTCAGCCCGCCGCGGCAGCGTTCGTCGTCGAGGTTGAACCGGGACTTCATCAGCGCCACCATCGGGTCCGAGGCGGCGTCGTGTCCGTTGACGACTGGCTTGAAGAACCCGATCCGGTCCGCATGCCGGTGCAGGGTGTCCGCCAGGCCCAGGGCTATAAGCGACTTCCCCGAGCCCGGGGTGGTCGCGCTGACGTAGATTCCTTTGGCCATGGTTCGCCCTTAGGTTGTGCCGTGGTGATGCTCGGTCCCTCCATACTTTCACCTGTTGCGGGGGTTTCTCCATGCGGCGCCCGGAGGCCGCCCGCAGGACTTTGGCCCCTTGCCCATCCGACGCCCGCCAGCCAGTGTGAAGGGCAGGCGCTGACGTCACCCGTGGCAAGCGTGGGCGATTGTGATCGGGACGGCCGTCGGCGAAGGCGCATCGGATGGACAGGGCAGGGGAACGCGTGGAAACGCTTCATGTTGAACTGCAGGATATTGGTGGCACAGCCTGGTGGGCCCGCATCCTCACGACCCTCTCGTCCCAATTCGGCAGCACGCAGTTCCGGTTCGTGCGCCGCGTGGCCGACGAGGTCCGCTATTCCAGCTCCACTTTCGTGTCCCCGACGCCGATCTCGCCAATGCCGCCGGAAGAACAATGGGCCCCGGGCATGACCCGTTGCCTGGAAGAGCTCGTCAGCGACATCCGGCACGACGGATGGACCCAGGCCGGCAGCGGAAGCGAACCCTGGACTCTGACTTTCGAACGGAGCTGAACCGCAGTCCCTCACGGCATCCTGCGGCCGGCGCGTCGGCAGAGTTTGCACCGGCGTTGGCGCCAGTCCACCCTGGCCCTGTGCTGCCCGCGCCAGTCCTGGGTGCTGCCCACGCCAGTCCTGCCAGCCCCGAAATGTGTCTGCTGGGCGGGCCCACAGGTCGCCCGCTCTTGACAGAAGGCGCCATAATGGGATTACCTAATGAACATTCGGTAAATAAAGCTGGAGGCAATGACGCATGGCTGGATCGACGGTTTCAGGTGATATCCACCCCATCCTTAAAGATGACTACGCGTCTGAGTGGATGGGCATCGAAGTAGTGGCGCTGGACGACGGACATGCCACAATCCGCATGCCGCTCCGGCAGGAAATGCTGAACGGGTTCGGCATGGCCCACGGCGGAATGATCTTCGCTTTCGGTGACACAGCCTTCGCGCTGGCCTGCAACCAGACCAGCCCGAGCCCGGCCGACGAGGGCAACATCACCGTGGCCTCCGGCGTCGATATCAACTTCCTCAAGCCCGCCTTCCGCGGCCAGATTCTGACCGCCGTCGCCAACCGCCGCGCCAGCACCGGACGCAGCGGCCTCTACGACATCCAGATCTACGCCGCCGATCCCGGCACGGACACCGCGACGTCGGCCTCCGCCGACCGCCCGGCGCCCGCCGCCACGGTCCCGGGCGAACTCCCCACCGATATCCTCCCGGGCGAACTCGTCGCCGAGTTCCGCGGCCGCAGCCGCACCATCTCCAAGAAATAGAAACAGGGAACCCCAGATGACCCAAGAAACCGTCGCCAGCACCAGTGATGCCGTCCTGGACCGCGAAGAAACCATCTCCCGCGACGAGCTTGAGACCTTGCAGCTCAGCCGCCTGCAGCACACCGTGGCTTACGCCTACGACCGTGTGCCCCTGTACAAGCGCAAGTTCGACGAGGCCGGCGTCCACCCCACCGACCTCCGCGAGCTCTCCGACCTGGGCAAATTCCCGTTCACGACCAAAGAAGACCTGCGCCTGGAGTACCCCTTCGGCATGTTCGCCGTGCCGCAGCGCGAGGTGGCCCGCATCCACGCCAGCTCCGGCACAACCGGCCGCGCCACCGTTGTCGGCTACACCAAGAAGGACCTCGCCGACTGGGCCAAGCTCGTGGCACGCTCACTGCGCGCCGCCGGCGTCCGCCCGGGCATGAAGGTCCACAACGCCTACGGCTACGGACTGTTCACCGGCGGCATGGGTGCCCACGCCGGCGCCGAGGCCCTTGGCTGCACGGTCATCCCGATCTCGGGCGGCCAGACTGAACGCCAGATCACGCTGATCCAGGACTTCAAGCCCGACGCAATCCTGGCCACCCCGACCTACCTGCTGACCATTGCCGACGCGATGATGAAGCAGGGCATCGACCCGGCCTCCACCTCGCTCAAGTACGCGGTGCTGGGTGCCGAGCCGTGGACCGAGGAAATGCGCCACGAGCTCGAAGTGATGATGAACATCAAGGCCTGTGACATCTACGGGCTCTCCGAGGTCATGGGGCCCGGCGTCGCCGGCGAGGCCGTGGAAACCCAGGACGGCAGCCACATCTGGGAGGACCACTTCCGCCCCGAGATCATCGACGCCTTCGACTCCTCCGTGGTCCTGGGCGACGGCGAACCCGGCGAACTGGTCTTCACCTCACTGACCAAGGAAGCGCTGCCGATCATCCGGTACCGCACCAAGGACCTCACCCGCCTGCTGCCCGGCACCGCCCGCCCCGCGCACCGCCGCATGGGCCGCATCACCGGCCGCAGCGATGACATGATCATCCTGCGCGGAGTGAACCTGTTCCCCTCGCAGATCGAGGAGATCGCGCTGCGGATCCCCGAGCTGAGCCCGCACTTCCAGCTCGAGCTCACCCGCCCCGAGGGCCAGCGGATGGACCAGCTGACCGTCAAGATCGAACGCCGCGAGACCGTCACAGCCGAGGGTGTTCTCTCGGCCGCCAAGGTCCTGCAGCAGCAGATCAAGATCCACGTCGGTTCCTCCTGCTCCGTCGACGTCGTCGAGCCCGGCTCCCTGGAGCGGTCCAACGGCAAGCTCCGCCGGATCTACGACATGCGTCCCAAGGCCTGACCACCTCGAGTCCAGCCCGCCGGGCGGCCCACCCGGGCCCCGGCGGGCTGGCCCATCTCCTGACAGTGAGAACCAGCGACTATGCCCACAACAGCCACCAGCACGAAGCGCGGCCGTCCCGGCTATGACCAGCAGTCGGTGCTGCTGATCGCCGTCGACGTCTTCAACCGCCACGGCTACGACGCCACGTCGATGGGCATCCTCGCCGAAAACCTGGGCATCTCGAAGTCGGCGATCTACCACCACGTGCCGTCCAAGGGTGACCTGCTGAAGCTGGCCCTGAACCACGCACTGGGCGGCCTCGAGGGCATCCTCGAAGAGCCACAGGCCCAGACCGGCACCGCCGAGGCCCGGCTGGAATTCGTGCTTCGCGAGACCATCTCCGTGCTGGTGGAGCGGCTGCCGTTTGTCACCCTGCTGCTACGGCTGCGCGGCAACACCGAGATCGAACGCGACGCGATGGAACGCCGGCGCACATTCGACCACAAGGTCGCGGCCCTGATCTCCGCCGCCCGCGACGAGGGCTCGCTCCGGCAGGACATCGACCCGCGAACCGTCACCCGGCTGCTCTTCGGCACAATCAACTCAATCGTCGAGTGGTACAAACCCGGCGGCTCCCTCTCCCCCGAGAAACTCGCCGACGACGTCATCACCATGGCCTTCCACGGCCTGCACGTCCCGCAGTAGGCCGGACGCTTCCGGGCCGCTTCTGTGCCAACATTGCGCCCGGGTTTTGCGCCCACGTTGCACCCGGGCCGGACCGCGCAGAATCCCATTGACGGCACCCAGCACCGGGGCCACGCTGGGAGGATGGCCACGAGATTATCCCAAGTAATCATGGGCACAATCCCCCAACTACGCTACGAGCCCACCGCCAAGAGGGTCCGTGCGAGCCTCGGCCGGGACCCCGTCGTCGACACCCTGCAGGCCTGCCTGGTGTGGGAACCGCGGCGGGTCACCCCCATCTTTGCCGTGCCGGAGCAGGATCTGCAGGCCTACCTCACCGCACCGGACCTGCCGGCGGCCTCTGTCGTGGAGCACCCGTTCGCGATTCGGGAGGGCGCGACCCCGACCATGCTCGACCCCACCACGGCGTTTGGCAAACACACCATCGCTGGCGAAGAGCTCGACGTCATGACGGCAGCGGCGACGGCTTCCCGCGCCGCCTTCCGGCCCGAGGACCCGGATCTGGCCGGATATATCGTGCTGGATTTCGAACTCTTCAGCTGGCTCGAGGACGATGAGGAGATCATCGGCCACCCCCGCGACCCGTTCCACCGCGTGGATATCCGCGCGTCGTCCCAGGATGTGGAGGTGGCGCTCGACGGCGTGACGCTGGCCCGCACGAACGGCGCGCAGCTGCTCTACGAGACGCTACTGCCCGTGCGGTACTACATCCCGCCCGCGGACGTCCGGCTGGACCTGCTGGAGGAGAGCCCGAAGCGGACCGTCTGCCCGTACAAGGGCCAGGCAAGCTACTGGAGCCACCCGGGCTCCGTGAAGGGCCGGAACGTCGCGTGGAGCTACGACCGGCGGTTCCTCGACGCCGCGCAGATCCACGGTCTTATCAGCTTCTTCAATGAGCGGGTCGACCTGACGGTGGCAGGCGTTCTGCAGCCCAAACCGGTGACTCCCTGGTCGCGCCCCGGCCCGGAGGCGGCCTGACGGCTGCGGGCGCCGCCCTGCCCCAGCCTCCAGCCGCAGCGGTCCGGCGGTCCAGTGCCCCTGCGGGCCGGCGGACCGGCGGACCGGCGGACCGGGGGCACTTTGAGGGGCGCGGATGGCGTTGCGGCGGCCTAGGGCAGGCGTGTCCGTGTCAATGTGCCCCCGCACGGCCGACGTCTGGCGCCCGCATCGCCCGGCCGGCGGCCCCTGCCCCGCCTGACGGCAATGAGACTGAGGTCGGGTCCTCGGCCATGTTGAAGGAAAACGGCGAGGCACTTCCTAATGCGACATCTGTGCAGACACAACTGAACCCGACAGGAGCGCTCCGTCGCATAAAAGGTTCAGATGCTAGTGGACGACGGTGCCGGTGGTAAGGACAACGGTTCCGGTGCTTTGGGTTCGTCCGCTGATGTCGATCTGCAGCCGGCTGCGCTGCAGGGGCGCCTCCAGTGCGTTGGAGAGCTCCGGCAGGGTGGATGTTTGGATGCGGTGGATGAGGTCCTGGACGTCGGCCCTGTCGTTGACCGTCACCTTCAAGGTCAGGTCGGGGGCGTTGGCCGTTCCTCGCAGCAGGGCCGCGGAAGTGACGACACCGGGCAGGGTGTCGAGCTGCCTTTCGACGGCAGCGGCTAGGACGGAAGGGTCGCAGAGGGTGAATCCCTGACTGCCGTCGTCATGGAGGCGGTAGGCACCTGCCGTGTTTTTCCTCGGGATCTGGGCGATGATCCACAGCAGCCCAAGGACCCCGATGATGACTCCGATGATCAGTAAGATGGCCGCCACCCACGGCGGCGCGAAGACCGCGTGCAGACCACCGGTGACGACGGATGTCCCTGCGGGGGCGGTGTTTAGAAGAGGATGCAGGGTCCCGCTGGCCTGCAGGAGCAGTGCGGTGCCGGCGGCCAGGACAAGGATGCCGAGAATCGTCAGCCAGATCCGGTTCAGGGTTCCTGCGGTCTGTCTCATCGGAAGCCATCCTTCAATTAGTCGCAGTGGGCGGGTGCGCGAAAATCTTAGTCTCCGGACCGGACCGTGGCGGTAACCTGCGGAACCGGCGAGAGCCCGGTCTCTTCCAGTCGGACCCGGACAGCGTCGGTGATCCTGGTGCGCAGGTCGCCGGGCTCGTGCAGGGAAGTCGTCACGCTCACGTGTACGCGCCGAGTGGTGGCTGTCGCCGAGGCAGAGCCGACGCCGTCGATCTGCAGGCACCGGGCTTTGGCCAGGCGAGCGACGGCACGGCGGGTCATCACTGTTTCCTGCTCCCGCACCGGTGGCGCCCCATCTCCGGCGCCAGTGCCGGAATCATCGATGGTGAGGGCGCTGAACCCTCCGGGAACGATGGCGCACAGTAACAGGATCACCCCAGCGACGACGGCGGCTATTGCCAGCTGCCAGACGGCGGGGTCGTTCCATGCCATCGCGGCGAGCCAGTCGCGTGGTCCCTGCAGCAGGGTGGGCCACGAGCCGTTGACCAACCGGCTGAGGCTCAGCCAGACCAGGGCGACACCGGCGGCCAGGAGCATTATTCCGACGATGAGTGCCGGGACGGCGCGGCTGGGCCGGTGCCGCAGGCGCGTGGACCGTTGGTCGTACCGGCTCATAGCAGCTTCCTTCGTCCGTTGGTGTCGGTGCCAGTGGTCAGCCAGGAGATCCTGATGTCGACCTGCCGGACGTCAACTCCAGTCAGCTCTGTCACCCGGGCCGCGATCCGGTTGCGCAGTTCCTCGGTGGCCTGGCGCAACGGCACCGGATACAGCATCCCGACTTCGACTCTTAGGGTCGCGATGTTCCCGGTGAGTTCCACGGACGCCTTAGGCCGGGCGGAGAGATCAGCACGGCTTCCGATGCCCAGAAACCCGCCAGAGGAACCGCCGGCGGATGATTCGTCGCTGGCGACCTGGCCGACGATTTTCTCAATCACCCTGGCCGCCACGACGGTCTGCCCCCGCGTGCCCGTCTCGCCCAAGTCCTCGCCGGCGGCCCCAGCCAAGGGCAGAGGCAGCGCGTGGTCTCCTTGCGGGTTCATCGGCTCGATGCTCTACCGAACAGGGCCTGCATATCGAGTTTTCCTTCCGCGACCCGACCGACCATCAGACCGATGAATCCGAGGATTACCGCGGTCAGCAGCGCCAGCCAGCCGCCGAAGCCCAGGACAATTCCCAGTACGAGACCTATCGTCAGGCACCATCGTGTAGTAGACATAGCCATCCTTTTCTTCATCGTCCCGTTCCCCTTCGCGGGGGATATTGGGTGGTTACTGCAGTTGAGTCTTCTGGACCTGCTGGTCGTCGTGTTCGTCTTCGGGCAGGTGGACATCGGTGACATTGACGTTCACTTCCAGCACTTCCAGCCCAGTGGCGCGCTCAACGGACTGGATGATGTTGCGGCGGATACCCTGGCTGACCTCCACCACGGAGAACCCGTACTCGACGACGATGGAGACATCGATGGCCGTCTGACGTTCGCCCTTTTCCACACTGACACCGCCGCTGACATTGGTCTGCGAACCGGGAATGCGTTCGGCCAGGGCGCTGAACGCGCGCCGGCCGGCACTGCCCATGGCGTACACGCCGGGAACCTCGCGGGTGGCCATGCCGGCCAGCTTCTGCACCACGGTTTCCTCGATCGTGGTGGCACCACGATCAGTGTGCAGTGCGTCCCTCACCTTCGATTTTTCCAAATCGCTGCTGTGCTTCTGCTCCTCGGATGTCGTCATGACGTCGCTGGAAGCTCCGGGGGTCCTGGGTGTCTCTGTCATGGAAAACATCTCCTCGTGGTACTCGTGATCGTGCTTACACCCATATAGACGAAGCCCGACAGGAATCGTCACGTGACAGCGCAGATTGCTTTTCTCACGGGTCAAGAACCGCGGTTCGGTTCCCGGCGTTCTTCGGCTGTGGCATATTTGGGCCAGGCACCGGTAACTTACCGGACGGGATGGACAGCGCATGGATGATCATCGCCCCGGCTTCAAACCGGACCTGGACGAGGGCAGTATCGTCGCCCGTGCCCAGGACGGCGACCTGGCAGCCTTCGAACACCTCGTGCTCGCCTATCAGTACGGACTCTTTCGGCTGGCGTATCGGATGCTCAACGACCGCGGCGAAGCCGAAGACATCGTGCAGGAGACTCTGATAACGAGCTGGCGCGGTCTTCCCATGCTCGCTGATGTCGACGCTTTCGGCGGTTGGATCTACCGGCTGGCGACGAATAAATGCCTGGACCTGCTGCGCAAGCGGTCCGCCCATGCCACCACGAACATCATCGACTCGGACGACATGGACACCGTTCCAGAAGCCCGCACCCGCGCGGTGTCGGCCGGAGAGGATCCGGCCCACGAGGCTGAATGGTCCGCCGAACAGGATGGCCTGACCGCAGTCCTGAACACGCTCCCCCCTGCGCAACGGGCCTGCTGGCTGCTGCGGGAAATGCACGGACGCAGTTACGCCGAGATTGGTGTCACACTGAAGATCAGCCCCACAGCGGTTCGCGGAACACTCGCCCGGGCACGGCACCAGATAGCAGAAGGGATGAGCCAATGGCGTTAGACGACGACGTCCCCCGGCTCGGCTGCGGCCGTAGCATCGACCGCATCTGGGCCACCATCGACCGGCCTCCCACCGCACACGAAGAACAGTGCAAACAATGCCAAACCGCCAGAACCCAGCTGGAAGGACTGAGGAAAGCAACACGCTCACTGCGCGAAAGCGACCTTCACAATCTCGCGCTGAAACCCCGTCCCGGGATCAAAAACGCCATCATGGATGTGGCCCGCGCGGAAGTCCGCCGCGGCAGCAGAATCCTCCTGCGCAGCGCAGACAACGGCACCACGGAGATCAGCGAGCAGGCGCTGAGCTCCGTCATCCGGTTCGCGGCAGCAGCGGTCCCCGGTGTCCACTCACGACGCTGCCGCATCGAAATACGCTCAGCCGCCGCCAGCCTCGCCGGCGAAGACCACCCGTCCGGAACCACCGGCACCCCCGCCGACGCCGGTCCGCGCCTCATTGTCAATCTTCGGGTTGCCGCCGCCCCGGGAATCGTCATTCCCCTCATGGCGGAGGCGCTACGACAAGAGATCAGCAACGCAATTCCGGCCGGCGTCGGCATTGGGGCAGGAACCGTCAACATCACCGTGGAGGACCTTTACGATGTCTGACCAGCCCCTCCGAGGCTCCATCATCACCAGCCAGCTCATTGCCTCCCTCGCCTCCCGCACGACCCTGGAAACACCCGGAGTCCTCAGACTCGAGCCCACCATCCAAGGCTTCCTGGCCCGGCTCGGTCCCGCCGCCTTGCACAACCTCCGCAATCCCGGCAGCCAAAACGGCACCTACCGGCACAACGGCGTCACGGCGACAATCAGCGACGGCACTGCACGCGTCCACCTCGATATCGCCACCGACATCGCCTACACCGCCCTCCAGGTCGCCGAAACAGTTCAGCAACGCGTGCGCGAAAGCATCAGCCATACCGGCCTCACCCCAGGCACAATCGACATCACCATCCTCGCCATAGAGCCCCACCCCGGCACCACAATGCTGTAACCCGGGTGTAGTCACCGGCTGCACACCGTTCGAAGCCAGCAGGGCCGGCGGAGACCCGGCCGCACGGATAAAACGAGAGAGGCACAACATTGGAGCCGGTTCAGCTCGTCTTGATCATCGCCGGAATCATCGCCGTCCTGGTGGTGCTGGCCGCGCTAATGTCTTTGGGCCGGCGCAGAGGCGAAAAACGGGTACATGACAAACGACAGGCCGCGGACGGGGACGCAACGGCCCAGGACCCCGATGAAGACCACCGAGACCCATAACAGTTGCCGTTCCCCACGCCCCTGCCCTCGGCGATGGCGCGGCGCAAATCCCGCCTGAGCGGTCCGGGGGCACTTTGACGGCCGAAGCACCCGTTCCGCCGACGAAGACCGGCGTTTCCGCGCCAAAGTTCCCCCGGCCGTGCAGGTGGCGAAGGCTGGGACCTGGCGGATGGCTCCCCAGTGCGGCCCCGGACAGGCGAGGGCGGAGGCAGCCCCGGAGCAAGAGAACAGCGCCCCGGCAGGCCGGGACGCTGTTGGTTGGGTGAATTGGGTGAAATGCTGGCGGCTAGAGCTGGTAATCAGCCGCCGTGGTGATGTTCTCGTGGACGCAGAGGATGTTGTTCTCGGTGTCCATGAACCAGGCGCACTTCTCGGAATCTGTCGTACAAATGTGGTTCTCGGTCTTGAGATCCGGCTGGTCGTAGTCCTGGAAATGGACGCCTTTGGCTTCCATCTCCTGGACGGTCCGCTCGATCTCGGAGACTTCAAAACTCAGGGTCGTGTGCTCGGAATGCTTTCCGTCCCTGACGGGCATCAACTGCAGCATGGGGCCGCCTTCGCTGCCGAATAGTTCACTTCCATCGTCTGCCTTGCCGCGGACCGGGAGGCCCAGCGTTTCCGCATAGAAGCGGTGGGCGCGCTCGACATCATCGACTGGCAGGACTGTTGTGGCTTTGTTCAGAACTAAGGTCATTTCGCCACCTCCTACGAGGCAAATTTTACGCCGGTGCGGGGTGGAAAGAACCGGCCACTTAAAGCGCCGAGGTGAGATTTGGCGCCCATGTCAGCGGGGACAATGGGCGCGAAATCCCACCTCGGCGGGTGGTGCGGGGGGTGGCGGTGCGGGCGTCAAGTCTCACCTCAGCAACGGTGGCTCGGCGGGGTGGTGGTGCGCGAGTGGGAAAGGGCTACTTCTCCACGAGGGTGAGGACGTCGTAGGTGGCTACGATTTCGTCGTTCTGGTTGTTCAGGACGGCGTCCCAGGCCACCTCGCCATACTCGTCCGTCTCGCGCGGGGTGATCTTCTTGGCGGTCAGGGTGACCCGGATGGAGTCGCCGGCGGCCACCGGAGTGATGAACCGGAGGCTTTCCAGGCCGTAGTTGGCCAGCACCGGACCCGGCGCGGGCTCAACGAACAGCCCGGCGCCCCAGGCCAGCAGCAGGTAGCCGTGCGCGACGATCCCCGGGAAGAACGGGTTGGCCTCGGCGGCCGCCTGGTTGGTGTGGGCGTAGAAGGTGTCGCCGGTGGAGTTGGCGAATTTCGTGATCTCGTCCAGAGTCACTTCGCGCAGCTCGGAGCGCATCGAGTCACCAATGCGCAGCGTGCTCAGGTGCTTCCGGAACGGGTGCTGGCCTTCGGTCTCGAGCGTGAAGTTGCGGTCGGCCCCGGTGTGCCAGACGCCGGTGACGGCGGTCAGCATGTTCGGGGAGCCCTGGATCGCGGTGCGCTGCATGTGGTGCAGGACGGAGCGGATACCGCCGAGCTCCTCGCCGCCGCCGGCGCGGCCCGGACCACCGTGGACCAGATGCGGGACCGGTGAACCATGGCCGGTGGAGCTGCGTGCGTCCTCACGGTTGAGCATGTGCACCCGGCCGTGGTGGGCGGCGATGCCGGTGACGAGTTCGCGGGCCACGTCAGGATCGTTGGTGCAGACCGTGGCGACGAGGGATCCGCCGCCGCGGGCGGCAAGGCGGACGGCGTCGGCCAGGTCGGTGTAGCCGATCACCGAGGAGACCGGGCCGAAGGCTTCCAGCGAGTGGACCTCGTCGGCTTCCGGGTCCGCCCAGCTCAGCAGCACGGGGGACATAAACGCGCCATCTTCGACGACGCCGACGGTTCCGTCTGCGCTGGTGACCTTCGGCGAATCGAGCGTGCCGTACGCGAGTTCGCCGCCGGCGTCGAGCATGGACTGGACGGCTGCGCGCACATCGGCGAGCTGCTCCAGGGAAGCCAGGGCGCCCATGTTGACGCCTTCGGCGCGCGGGTCGCCGAGGACGACGCGCTCGTTGATCCGCTCCCCGACGGCTGTAACGACGTCCTGCACCAGGTCCTGCGGCACGATGGCGCGGCGGATCGAGGTGCACTTCTGGCCGGCCTTTGAGGTCATCTCGGTGACCAGGGACTTGACGAAGGCGTCGAATTCGGGGGTGCCCTTGACGGCATCCGTGCCCAGGATCGAGGCGTTCAGGGAGTCGGTCTCCGAGGTGAACCGGACGCCGCCCTTGACCACATTGGCGTGGGACTTGAGCGTGTTGGCGGTGGAGGCGGAGCCGGTGAAGGCCACGATGTCGCGGTAGTCGAGGTGGTCCAGCATGGTGCGGACCGAGCCGGAAATCAGCTGCAGCGAACCCTTGGGCAGGATGCCGGATTCGATGATCGCCTTGACCACGGCGGCGGTGACATAGCCGGTGGGGGTGGCGGGCTTGACGATGGTGGGCACGCCGGCGATGAAGGCCGGGGCGAACTTCTCGAGCATGCCCCAGACCGGGAAGTTGAAGGCGTTGATCTGCACGGCGACGCCGGGGACGCGGGTGTAGATGTGTTCGCCGGCGAAGGAACCGTCCTTGGACAGCACCTCCATCGGGCCGTCCACGATCACCTGCGAGTTCGGGAGCTCGCGCCGGCCCTTGGAGCCGAAGGTGAAGAGCACGCCGATGCCGCCGTCGATGTCGACCATCGAGTCGATCTTGGTCGCGCCGGTCTGGGCCGAGAACGCGTAAAATTCCTCACGGCGGCCGTTGAGGTACTGCGCGAGCTCCTTGAGCTTCAGCGCGCGCTGGTGGAAGGTCAGCTTGCCGAGTTCCGCCTGGCCGGTGGTGCGTCCGTAGTCCACGACGGCGGCGAGGTCGAGTCCCTCGGTGCTCACCTTGGCCAGAAGTTCACCGGTGCTGGCGTCCAGAACGGAGGCAGCGCCGGTAGCGGAGGCGGCGTCGGGCGTCCACCATGAATCCTTGATGAAGCTGGGAACGATCTCGACAGTGTCTACTGTGGGTTCCGGAGCAGTTGCAGTGGTGGTCATCGTTGACGGGTCCTTCCAACGGGGGCAAGATCAACACGGCCAGCATTACTGACCGTCCGTTCGGTAATATGTCTACAGTACATGAATGAGGCTTGACGCACACTAGCTGCGGCGGCCCGATCCGGCCTGAGCCCTTGGATTTCCGGCCAAAGAGGAGAACGCTATGACGCCGGAACCCCGGAACACCGAGCTGTGGAAGATCACTCTCGGTGAGCTCGACGAGAAAATGGGCGTGAAGATCGTCGAGGAATCCGTGGAGCGGGTCGTCGCCACCATGCCGGTGGAGGGCAACCGGCAGTCCTTCGGGCTGCTGCACGGCGGCGCCTCGCTGGCGGTCGGGGAGGCCGTGGGCTCCTGGGCTGCCGTCATCCACGCCAGCACCCTCGGCAAAACGGCCGTCGGCGTCGATGTCTCCGCCACGCACCACAAGTCCGCCCGCGAGGGGCTCATCACCATCACGGCCACGCCCATCCATCTGGGCGGCACCCTCACCACCCACGACGTGGTGATCACCAATGCGGCCGGGGAGCGGCTCTGCACCCTGCGGATCACCAACCTGCTGATGGACCGGAAGGGCTGAGCGGGGCTCGGCGACCGGCGGCCGCCGGGGTCGGCCCAGCCACCAGGATTCGCCGGGGTCGCCCCAAAGCTGCGGGGACGCGGTGAGCATACGGCGACCGCGAAGTTGTCCGGCGAACCCGGCGAAGGGCAAAAGTCCCGCCGGCTGCATCCAAAGGGGGCTCCCGGCCGGTAGTAACGGTGTAAGCAAATCACCGCCCGATCCGGGCAACTCAACGAGGAGTTTGAAATGCGCAAAACCGTATATGCCGCCGGGGCCCTGTCCATGCTGGCGGCGCTCACTTTCGCTGCCCCGGCCCAAGCCGGCGGGACGCACGACGGCGGCGGCCACCATAGCGACGACGCCCTCCTGTCCGTCCTGCACGGCGTGCCGGGCCTCACCGTGGATGTGTGGGTGGACGGCAAGCTCACCCTGGACGACTTCGAACCTGGCAGCCTCGAAGGTCCGCTGAAGCTCGACGACGGCAGCTACAAGATCGCCATCACGGCCGCCGATGCCACCAGCGCCGACAACCCGGTGATCGGCCCGTTCAAGGTCCATCTCGAGGAGGGCCGGAACTACACCGCCGTCGCGCACCTGGATGCCTCCGGCGCACCCACTGCAACCCTGTTCAAGAACAACATCTCAGCCAGCCCCAGGGGCGAGGGAAAGCTGACCGTCCGGCACGTAGCTGCGGCGCCCGCCGTCGACGTCCTTGCCGGCGATACCGCCGTCATCACGGACCTGACGAACGCCGAGCAGAAGGTGCTGACGCTGAAGGCCGGGAAGGTGTCCGCTTCGGTTGCGGCCGCCGGCACCACCGAGCCCCTGATCGGCCCGGCAGATGTTCCGGTCACAAAGGGTAAGAACACGATTGTGTACGCCTGGGGCAGCCTGGACGACGGAACTCTCGGCGTCGCGGTCCAGGTGGTCGACTCGGCCAAATGGCGGGACCACGACCGTCATGACCGCTGAGCCGTCGGCCCGGTAGTACTGAAAAGCGTGCCGACCGGCAGCGCATCTGGTAAGGGATGCGCTGCCGGTCAGGCCTACACCCATCCCGCCGATAGGTGTAGGGCCGATGGACCCGCTGGACCCCGGGAGCGGACTGTTAGCGTGGAAGTGCTGATTCAGCCGACACCACTGGTTTAACCGGTCGCACGGAAGGGATCCACCATGCTCTCAGACACCTCACTTCCCGTCATCAAGGCAACGCTGCCTGTTGTCGGCGAGCACATCGAGGAGATCGCCAAACGCTTCTACAAACACATGTTCGAGGCGCGGCCGGATCTGCTCGATGGACTCTTCAACCGCGGAAACCAGGCGGACGGCCGCCAGCAGCAGGCACTCGCGGGTTCCATCGCGGCGTTCGCCGGGCTGCTGGTCGACAACGTGGACCAGGTCCCCGACCATCTCCTGTCCCGGGTCGCGCACAAGCACGTTTCGCTGGGGTTGAGCCCGGACCAGTACCAGATTGTCCATGACCACCTGATGTGGTCGATCGTGGATGTGCTCGGCGATGCCGTGACGCCCGATGTCGCCGCGGCGTGGGACGAGGTCTACTGGCTGATGGCGAACATGCTCATCAACAAGGAACGGGGCCTGTACAACGCGGTGCACCTCAGCCCGGAGACGATCTGGCGGACCTGGCGGGTGGCCGAGAAAATCCAAGAGACGGACGACGTCGTCAGGTTCGTGGTCGAGCGGATGGACGAGCGCGAGGTCAAGCCGTCCCTGCCCGGGCAGTACGTCACGATCAAGATGCGGATGCACGACGGCGTGCACCAGCCCCGGCAGTACAGCCTCACCAAGGCCGACGACGGGCAGCACCGGCAGTTCGCGGTGAAGCGGGTCCACGGACTTGAGACTCCCGACGGCGAGATGTCCAACCTGCTGCACAATGAGGTCCAGGTGGGCGACGAGGTGGTGCTCTCGGCGCCCTTCGGCGATGTGGTGCTGGAGTACACGGACCGGCCCCTGGTCCTGGCCAGCGCGGGGATCGGGATCACGCCGATGGCGGGAATGCTCTCGCACCTCGTCAAGTCCGGCTCCCAGCGCCAGGTGCTGATGCTGCACGCCGATGACAGCGAGGCGTCCTTCCCGCTCCGGGGTCAGGTCCGGGAGGATCTGGCCACCTTTCCGGACGGGACCTTGAAGACGTGGTATCTCAATCCCGCCGCGGGCGGGACGGCGTCCGACTCCGAGTTCTCCGGCTTTATGGACGTCGGGGCGGCGGATCTGCCCGAGGACGCCGAGTACTACCTGTGCGGCCCGCTGCCGTTCCTGAAGTCCGTCCGGAGTGCGCTGGTGGCCCGCGGCGTCCCGGCAAAAGACATCCAGTACGAGGTGTTCGGCCCGGACCTCTGGCTGGCCGACTTCCAGTAGGTCGCTGCGGGTCGCCCGGCGACACCGGGCGACCCGCAGCCCGCGTTAGCTAGTGGGTTGTCCGCCTGCGGCGGCGGTGGCTAGGCGACCGGTCGACGCCTGGCGGCCGCCAGCAGGACGCCGCCCAGTAGGATCGCTCCGCCGGCGAGTCCCGCCGTCGGGAGCAGCGAACCAGCGCCGGTGTCCGGCAGCTGGCCGGAGCCTGCCGGAAGCACCGGAGTCAGGGCGGCCGGAACAGCAGCCGGACTATCGGGTACCGGAGTCGCAACGGCCGGGGCGTCGATGGTGAAAGTCACGAGAAGCGGCTCCGAGGCGATGCCATCGACTGATTGGCTGACCGAAAGGATGTGCGTTCCCACGGCAAGGCCTGCCGGAAACGGTACACTCCAGCGCCCGCCAGTGCCGTCAACAGCTTGCCTTGCGCCCGCCGGTATCCCGTCTACCAGGACTGCAAAGTCGGCACCATCGATCCCCGTTCCGGAAATCTGCTCGGGGAGCGAGTCCTCGCTGAAATGCTCACCGTCCCTAATCGAAGAAACGGCCGGGGCTGGCGGCGTGACGGTGAAGTTCCGGGCGGCGGATGGACTGTCAGCAACGCCGCCGGAGGTTTGAACGCCGTTTACGGTAAGCCGGCCATAGACGGACCCATCCGCGGGCATGCTCCAGTGACCGTCGAGTCCCACGACGGCGCTACCTGCGGCATCGCCGGAGAAAATCACCCGGGCGCCAGGCGCCCCCGTGCCTCCTAGAGCGACGGGCTGTCTGACCTCCTCGCCCTCAGAGGGTGACGTGATCACCGGGGCCGCCAGGGAGGAAGGCGCCACAGTGACGCTGAATTCGACGGCGCCAGATCGGCTGAATCCGTGGACCGTCTCGGCCGAAAAGCTCAGGGCTCCGACGGGGAATGGTGCCACGAACGACCACTCCCCAGTGGAGTCGACAGGGACCTCAAGCGGCTGATGGCCGGCAACAGTAATCCGGACCTTGGAGTCGGCCGCCCGGGGCGAACCCGCGGGCGAGGGAACTCGCCCCCTGATGAGGTCTCCGGCGGCTACGGACGCGCCTTCCGGCCCCACGAGCTCGGGCTTGTTCAGGAACAACTGGAGCTGCACGGCCGTCGGGAACTTGGTGAGGGCGTCCTCGAGCGTCGTCGCGATGGCGAAGTTCGCCCCGGATGTCTCGCCGGCCGAATGTGTGCCGACGGCGAAGTTACCGCTGATCCACGGTCCCCCGGAGTCTCCGCCGCTGGACTGGACGTTCCTGGAGAGGAAGCCGCGGAAGGCCCGCAGGTCCGCCGCCGCGGTGGTTCGTCCGCCCACGACGTAGATGCCGGTTTCCTCCACCTGGCCGCAGGACCAGCCTGCAGTGCGTCCGGAGCGGCACACTTCCTGGCCCTGGAATGGGGAAACTGTGCCAATGATCTTCACTGCGGTGGCGCTCGGGTTGGCTGGAGCTGCCCAGGTGGTCGCGGCCGCTTGAAGGTCGAGCCCGGCGTTGAGTTTCTCGATGACCGCGATATCGGTCCCCACATTGCCGGGGGCTTCTTCGGTGCCCGAGATCCAGGAGTTGAGCGGTCCGCCGAACTGGCTGAAGCCGAAGCTGCCGAGCGGGACGAGAGTGCCGGGCAGGGGCGCCGACCCGCCCGCGGTGGCGGAGGTCGGCGGCTCCAGCTCGGTGATCAGGGCCCTACCGTCCTCGGCGCAGTGCCCGGCCGTCAGGACGACCGGCAGTCCCGCCGCGCTGAACGCGCCAAATCCGGTCGAGCAGATGGTCTTCCGGTCGACGGCATAGCCCTCCCCGCCGTAGACATCCGCCTCGGTGGCGGCCGGGGGCCCCTGCTCCAGCTGGACGTTCGCGTAGCGGGCCACGAAGTCGGCCGGGGAGACTTTGCCGGGCGCCGCGGGAGTCGCGTTCGCGGTTGCGGGCTCCCCGGCGGTCGGGGTCGTGGTTGAGGGCGCGGTCTGCGGGTTTGGAGCCTGAGAGACGCCGGTTTCCGCCGCATTCGTCCCGCCGGTGCGGATGATGAAGCGACCGCCGGAATAGGCCACTGCCTGCAGTCCGGCCGGACCGACCTCGCGGACATAGGCCTGGAAGAGGTGATCGGTGTTCGAGGCCACCAGCTCCGCCGCGGAGGGGACATTCGCGGGAGGCGCCGAGGGATCCGCCGAAGGGGTGACGGAAGGGGTGACGGAAGGAGATGCCGAAGGGCCAGCGGAGGGATCAGCGGAAGGCGCAACAGCCGGCGCCACGAGGACGAACACTGCTGCGGTTCCGGGTGCGTTCAGTTCATCGACGCGGGCCTGCAATTCGGCGCCGCTGCCTTCGACGGCAATCCTGCCGTCCTGCAGGCTGATCCCGACGTAGCCGGGGAGCTCCCGCAGGGAAGGAACCGCGTCGGCGGCGGTCCTGGCGAGCTGGCCAGCGGCGTTGAACTCCTCGAGGGTCATGCCCAAGTCGCGCTGGACCGCCGCAGCGAGTCCGGCGTCGCTGATTTCCGGAGCTCCTGACGGAGCCGAAGCCACAGTCGGAGCGATCGCGGTTGCGGGGCTGGTGCCCGGCGCGATTGCACCTGCCGGGCCGGGCGCCACTGTGCCGGTTGCCGCCGTCGGCGACACGGCTGGGGCGGGGTCGGCTCCCCCGGCCTCGGCCATCGCAGGAACTGCATAGAACGATCCCGCGAGCGCGATGGCGGCAGCCGCCACCGCCCGCACTGTCAGCTGATACCTCGGAGTCTTCACCCGGTCACTCTAGCGCCCCAATTTGGCCAGAATGGCAGTCAGCTCCCAGTCCGTTACGCCATTGTGCCGTAAGAAATCCCGGGTCCTCACGCTCCGGACAAACCGCAACAGGCTTTCCACCCGGGCTTCGAGCACCGGCCCGAGGACCTCCTCGGGCAGATACCGCTCATGCGGATGCGGAATCCCCGACACCCGGTGGTGCTCGTTGATGCCCCGCATGGCGCGCTCGTAGCCGCGGGCAATGGCATCCTCGCCCGCCCCGGCCAGGTCCTGGAGCATGGCCGCGATCATCCCGCTGCGGTCCCGGCCGGCGGAACAATGGATCACGACGCCGCCGCGCGCCGCCGCCACGGCCCGGAACACCGCGGCCAGCTTGTCGGGGAAGATCCGGGCATTGTCCGGGTACGACGCCGGATCGTTCAGGTAGGGCACACAAAGCTCGCGGAACTCGCTGTTGCCGGGGTCCTCGGTGGGGGCGTGCACGACGGCGAACGCTGCCAGGATCTCGCCGCTCACCTGGGGGTCGGTCTCGCGGCGGCGGATCTCGTCCGGGTTGCGGAGGTCGATGACCGTCCGGATGCCGCCGTCGTACGCCTGCTGCCAGCCGGCGTCGGTGAGCCACTCGCGCCGTCCCATCCGGACCACGCTGCCGGCCACCTGCCAGGCGTTGACCGCCCCGTCCCAGTCCACCGCTCCGGGGTCCACTGCTCCGGGCACGATCATCCCCCGGGCTCGGTCTCCGCGCGCGTGAGGGATCATCATCCTGACAGCTAAGCACACGTCCCGGCGTCGATCCACGGGCGGGGATTCACGACAAACCACCAACTGAAAAGTTCCCCACATTAGGGACTATAGGCATGGTGCGGGTCGGGAACGTCCGCGTAAGGTGACGGTGAACCCGGTAGCCGCCGGGCTCTTTTGGGTTTGCCTGCCGCCGGGACTGGGTCACTAATTCGCGTGTCACAAGCTCACGGCGCAGGGCGCTGACCCTACGTGCTACTGAGGGGAACACCATGGGAATTTTGAAACTTCGTCGCCGTAAAACGGCGGTGGCTGCCGGTCTCGCCACTCTCGCATTGGCTGCCGGTCTGGCTGCGGCCCCGGCGCAGGCCGTGGACAAGACCAAGTACATCGCGCTCGGCGACTCCTACGCCGCGGGTCAGGGCGCGGGACCGTACAAGAACGATCCTTGTTACCGCAGTGAGAACACCTACTCCGAACTCGCGGCTGACACCAAAGCCATCAAACTGATCACCAACGCGGCCTGCAGCGGCAAGACGACGCAGCAGGTCGTTGCCACCCAGCTGCTCCAGCTGAACACAACCACACAGCTGGTGACCATCACGGCCGGCGGCAACAACCTCGGGTTTGGGAAAATCGTCACCAGCTGCGGCTCTACCGATCCCATCCTTATTGCGGCGTGCGCCAAAGCCACCACTGACGCGATGGACCAGCTCAGCGGACCGCTGTCCGCTGACGTGGCCGCGATGATCCAGAGCGTGCAGGCGGCCGCGCCGAACGCCAAGATTGTGGTGACCGGCTACCCCTACCTCTACGACCCGTTCAACCTCAATCCGGCCGATCCGATGACCCCGTTCATCCTCCAGGCCGCTGCCCTGGCTGACGGACTGAACGGATCCATCGCCGCCGCCGTCGACGCCACCGATACCGAGACCACCGAGATACAGTACGTCGACGTCAGGACCGCTTTCGCCGGCCACGGCATCAACTCGGACGAGCCGTGGATCAACGGCGCCATCCCGGACAGCCCCGCCGACAGCTTCCATCCGAACGCTGAGGGCTACGAGGCGTACTACACGGCACTGAGCGAGGCCGGAGCTTATTCGGCACCCTAGCGCCGTTTCGCCAGCCTGAATTCAAGGGCGTTCCGGACCATCGGCCACTCGTGTTCGAGGATGGAGTACACCACGGTGTCCCGCAGTGAGCCGTCGCGGCTGCGGGTATGGCTGCGGAGCACCCCGTCCTGCTTGGCGCCCAGCCGCGAGATCGCCTCGCGGGACTGGTGGTTGAGCCAGTGCGTCCGGAACTCGACGGCGGGGCAGCCCAGCGTTTCGAAGGCGTGCCGCAGCAGCAGCAACTTGGAGTCCGGGTTGCTGCCGCTGCCGTGCACGGACGCCGCGTTCCAGGTGGAGCCGATCTCCACCCGGGGCGTGGCGGCGTCGATGTTCATGTAGGTTGTCATCCCGACCATCCGGCCCGGTCCGCCGGTGGCGGGGTCGATCAGCCGCGTGGTGAAGGGCAGCATGGAGCCGCTGTCCTGCAGGGCCAGGCGCCGTTCGATCTCGGCGGCCATCTGCTCCGGGGCGGGCACGCTGGTGTACCAGAGCTGCCAGAGTTCGCCGTCCCGGGCCGCCTCGACGAGACCGTCGTGGTGGTCCGGGCTCAGCGGCTCCAGAACAACGTATTGGCCGGTCAGGGTAATGGGGGCGATCGCCGCCCGGTCCAGGGAAGTCACCGCACCATCTTAGGCGGAGACAGAAGCGGGTGCGGACGCCCCTCAGGACGCCCGCACCCGCTTATTATTTGGCCGGCCGCCGACCGGCCAGCGGTCAGCTGGTCCAGTCGAAGAAGCCCTTGCCGGTCTTGCGTCCGAGTTCGCCGCGGGCGACCTTGTCGCGCAGGATCTGCGGCGGCGCGAAGCGTTCCCCCAGGGTCGAGGCGAGGTATTCGGCGATGCCGAGGCGGACGTCCAGGCCCACGATGTCGGTGGTCCGCAGCGGTCCGGTGGGGTGCTTGTAGCCCAGGACCATGGCGTTGTCGATGTCCTCCGCGGATGCCACACCCTCCTCGACCATCCGCATTGCCTCGAGGGCGATCGCGACGCCGAGCCGTGAAGAGGCGAAGCCGGGGGCGTCATTGACGACGACGGCGGTCTTGCCGAGCGCGTCGACCCAGCCGCGGGCGGCCTGGGCCAGCGGCTCGGAGGTGTGCTCGCCGAGGACGACCTCGATCAGGGTCGACGCCGGGACCGGGTTGAAGAAGTGCAGGCCCAGGAAGTTCTCCGGGCGCTGCAGCTCGCGGGCCAGCGCGTTGACCGAGATGGACGAGGTGTTGGAGGCGAGGTACGCGTCGGCGTTCAGGCGTTCCTCGATCCCGCGCAGCGAACTGACCTTAAGGTCCCAGTCCTCGGGGACGGCCTCGATGACCAGCTGGCGGTCCTTGAAGTCGTCGTAGTCCACCGTCACCGAGAGCCGCGAGACCATTTCGTCCAGGTTGCCGTCCGTGGCGCCGCGTTCGATGCTCTTGGCCGCCGCGGATTCCACCCGCTCGCGGGCGGCCTCGGCTGCTTCCTCGTCGCGCTCGACGACGAGGACGTTGGCGCCGTTGATCAGGAAGGCGTGCGCGATGCCGGCCCCCATCCGGCCGCCGCCCAGGACGCCGACGTTGGCGGGCAGGTTCGCGGGGAGTGTGGAGTTGCTCATGGTCAGTTCTTCTTCCGGTCTGAATCCTGCTCGGACTTCTTGGCTGACTTCTTGGCGGCCTTCTTATCGAGGAAAGCCTGCATGCGGTCGAATTTGGCCTGGGATTCAAAAAGGATTCCCTGCGCCAGCTCATCGATCAGGGGGTGCGCCTCGGCGGGCGCGTGGAACACCGACTTGGTGATCCGGACCGCGAGCGGGTCCTGGCCTGCGATCCTGTCGGCGAGGGCGTGGGCCGCGGCCATCAGTTCGGGGGCCTCGTGGATCTCGGTGATGAGGTTCACGGCGAGGGCCCGCTCGGCGCGCAGCACCGTGCCGGCCAGCAGGATTTCCTTGGCCACCGGCTCCCCCACCAGTTCCTTCAGGCGCCAGCTCGCACCGGCGGCGGCCAGGATCCCCAGGCCGGTTTCCGGGTTGCCGATCCGCACCGAGGGGGTGCCGATCCGGAAGTCCGCTGCGTACGCCAGCTCGGCGCCGCCGCCCAGGCAGAAACCGTCCAGGGCCGCAATGACCGGCATCGGAAGCTTGGCGATCCGCACGAAAATCGTGGAGTTAATACCCCGCAGGGCATCGTCACGGCGGCGTTCGCGCAGCTGGCCGATGTCCGCGCCGGAGGCAAAGATGCCCTCGGTGCCGGCAACGATCAGCACCTTCGGGGTCTGCTCCAGCGCGGCGCAGACGGCGTGCAGCTCGTCGACCATCTGCTGGTCGATCGCGTTGCGGACCTCGGGCCGGTTCAGCAGCACCACCAGCCGGTCCTCGCGCTCCTCGACCTTCAGCGTGCTGAAATCCTGCGGGTCCAGACCCGTCGCGGCGGCCACTAGACGCGTTCCAGCAGCATCGCGGTGCCCTGGCCCACGCCGATGCACATGGTCGCGAGGCCGATCCGGGCGTCCTCGCGCTCCATCCGGCCCAGCAGGGTGATGGCGAGCCGTGAGCCCGACGACCCCAGCGGGTGCCCCAGGGAGATCGCGCCGCCGTCGCGGTTTACAATCTCGGGGTCCAGGCCGAGCCGGCGCATGGTCGCGAGCGACTGGGTGGCGAAGGCTTCGTTGAGTTCGACGGCGCCGAGGTCGCCGACGCTCAGACCGGTCCGGGCGAGCACCTTCTGGGTGGCCGGGACCGGGCCGATGCCCATGATTTCCGGTTCGCAGCCGGCGGAGGCGCCGTCGATGATCCGGGCGCGGGGCGTGAGGCCGAGCCGTTCGATGGCGGCTTCGGACGCGACGATGATGGCGGAGGCGCCGTCGTTGAGCGTGGAGGAGTTTCCGGCCGTGACGACCGAGCCGCCGGCGACGACGGGGCGCAGGCCCGCGAGGACGTCCATCGTGGTGCCGGCGCGCGGGCCCTCGTCGGTGTCTACGACGGTTTCGCCCTTGCGGGTCTTGACCGTGACCGGGACGATCTCGTCGGCGAAGCGGCCGGCGGCGATGGCCGCGAGGGAGAGTTCGTGGGAGCGGACGGCGAAGGCGTCGGCGTCCTCGCGGCTGATCCCGTCCACGCGGGCGACTTCCTCGGCCGTTTCCGGCATCGAGTAGGTCATCTTGCCGCCGCGGGAGAGCTCACCCTTCTGGAACAGCGGGTTCACGAAGCGCCAGCCGATGGAGGTGTCGAAGATCTGGCCCGGCTTCGCGAAGGCGGTCTGCGGCTTCTCCTGGACCCAGGGGGCGCGGCTCATGGATTCGACGCCGCCGGCGATCACGATGTCCGCGGCACCGGACTTGATCATCTGGCTGGCCATGATGATGGCGCTCAGGCCGGAGGCGCAGAGCCGGTTCACAGTGATGCCCGGGATGTGCAGCGGCAGACCGGCCAGGACGGTGGCCATCCGGGCGACGTTGCGGTTTTCCTCGCCGGCACCGTTGGCGTTGCCCAGGATCACCTCATCGATGCTCTCCGGGTCCAGCCCGGCACGGGCCACGGCTTCGCGGACCACCAGGGCGGCCAGGTCATCGGGGCGGACCGCGGAGAGTGCCCCGCCGTAACGGCCCACTGCCGTGCGGGCACCGCCTACGAGAAATGCCTGTGGTCCTGCTGCTGCTGATGCCATGGGTACACCCTTCACGCGATAAACGTCGCTGTCATCGAAAGAATTCTCTTCGGCCGCGGCGTCTGCGGTCGACCCGCTGGCGCGCCAATTTACTGACCGTTCGTTCTATAAAGATTACACTGCGGGGCAAGGCGGTCAACCGCCGCGCCGCTGGATTACGCGACGACGACGCCGAGATGGCTCGCCATCAGCGGGGCCAGCAGGCCGAGCTGGTAGTCGTCGATGACGAGGCCGGCGAGGCTTTCCAGCCCGCTGATGGCGCGGAAGTCGGTGCCCCGGATGTCGAAGTCCTTCAGCCGGGCGCCCGCGACGTCGAGGGTGCCGACGGTGCAGTTCTTCAGCGCGACCCGGGTCGCCGCGCAGGAACCGAGGTCCAGTTCGTTGATGATGCAGTCGCTGATCTCCACGTCGGTGAGCTTGGAGCCGCGCAGGTTCACGTAGTCGAGCTTGCCGCCGTCGATCCGCACGGACTGCCAGCCGCTTTCGTAGAGTTCCGCGGAACCCCAGCGCGGGTTGCCGATCTCGACGTCGCGCAGGGTGCTCCGGGGCGCTTTGAACACGGGGGCGTAGACCTCGGCCAAAATGCAGTCGCGGAAGCTGGCGCCGCGCAGCTGGGTCTCGTTGAAGGACACGCCCTGGAAGTCGCATTCGGCGAAGTCGGTGCCGCCGAGCTCCAGCCCGTCGGCCGATGCCCTGCTGTACCGGACGCCGTCGTACCGCTCCCCCGACTGGAAATCCGGGGAGGGGTCGTCCCGGAGGTCCGCCAGCCGCACGGGGCTGAGCCGGGGCGGGGTGACCTTGTGCGCTGTGGTGCCACGCGCCGTGGTGCCACGCGCCATCAGAGCGACTCGGCCTTCGCCGCGATATCGGCCAGGTCCTTCGCGAGGGCCTTGCGGGTGATGCGCATGCCCAGTTTTCCGAACAGCCCCATCGCCAGTCTGCTCCACCGGGTGGGGTTGACCAGGTCGGCGCCGAAGGTCAGGGTCAGGTCGGTACCGCCGTCGCGGTCTGCCAGCGTGAAACGTGTGGTGTAGTCGGCCCCGCCCTGGAGCGCCTTGACCGTGGTGCTCCGCGGCGGGTCGGTCTGCGCCACCCACATCTCCACGGTTTCGGACCGGCCCATCATGGTGCGGGTTTCCTTCCAGCGCGTCCCCTCGCGGTACGGGCCGTCGCTCAGCATCTGGACTGAATCGATCCCGGAAAGGGTGGCGGCCGAACCGGGGATGTCGGAAATGACCGCCCACACCTTCTCTGCCGGGGCGTTGATGTGCTGGGTCAGGCTGGTTGTGTGGTCCATGGAATCGAGCCTAGCCCGGCCCCGTCGAAGATTTCATCCTCCGGCACGGGATTAACCCCTTTGGATCCCCTTGCGATCCGGCTGAACTCGTGAAGCGAGGACACGCAGGGATCCGCCACGTCCTGGAGCGGGGTCCAGCTGGATCTGAAGGCACGCCGAACCGGGGCTCACCGCTACTCTGTTTTGATCCTGGATGGGCTCTTGAATTAGTAAGCATGCTTTGTGTTATGGTGAATGAACATTGAATTTCAACCGGAAACGAAAGGTGGTTCACACCATGGGTATCGGAGACAAGATTCAGAACGAAGCGGAGCACCTGGGCGGCAAGGCCAAGGAAGCCACCGGAAACGCGACAAACAACGACGAATTGCGCGCGGAAGGCCAGAAGGACCAGGTTGTAGCCGACGCCAAGAAGGTCGGCGAGAACGTCAAGGACACCTTCAAGAAGGATTAGTCCTGAACCAAGTCGGCGGCGTCGGACATTCCTTTGGGGGATGCCCGGCGCCGCTTTCGTGTGGGCTGGAGATGCTGCTCCGGGCGCGCGAAACTTGCTGTCGCACCACTCCACGGGACGTAACCGCCCCGCGACCGCCCCAGCCCATCGATTCGCCACAAGTGGCCGCTAATCCACCCCCAGAGCGGCCATCATCGTCCAATCGATGCAACCTCCGCCCCGCCACTGCCGGCACCGACCGCCCCGCCCGGGGCCACCGTTTCGCCACACATGGCCGCTATCCCGCCAACAGAGCGGCCATCCTCGTCCAATCGATGCAACTTCCGCGCAACCACCGCCCCGCCGACCGCCCGAGGCCACCGATTCGCCACACATGGCCGCTATCCCGCCACCAGAGCGGCCATCCTCGTCCAATCGATGCAACAACCGCGCAATCACCGCCCAACCACCGCCCCGCCGACCGGCCCGGCCCACCGATTCGCCACAAGTGGCCGCTATCCCGCCCCCAGAGCGGCCATCCTCGTCCAATCGATGCAACCTCTACCCAACCACCGCCCCGCCGACCGGCCCGGCCCACCGATTCGCCACAAGTGGCCGCTATGCCGCCCCCAGAGCGGCCATCTTCGTCCAATCGATGCGTCGAGAAAGGGTTGCGACGAAGCGGCCCTGTCAGGGCGACTCCCCTCGATTTCGTGAGATTCTCGGGGAACAGCATCCGCCGACGGAAGGCACGCACCATGACGATCATCGACCTCAGTGCGGCCGGCAGTGCGGCGGGCCCCGCACCGGCCACCACCGGATCGCGGAACCTGCGCGGCTACCTGGCCGAACCTGAGGGACCGGGCCCGTTTCCCGCTGTCCTGATGATCCACGAGGCGTTCGGCCTTAACGACATTTCACGGCGCCAGGCCGACCGGCTTGCACGGGCCGGCTACCTGACGCTGGCGGTGGACTTGTTCAGCGACGGCGGAATGCGCCGCTGCATGGTCTCCACAATGCGCTCCCTCACGTCCGGCAACGGCAAGGCCTTCACGGACCTGTCCGATGCGCAGGCCTGGCTGGAGCGGTCGGGGCGGACCAACGGCAAAATCGGCGTCATCGGATTTTGTATGGGCGGCGGGTTTGCCCTGCTGATCGCCGGGGACGGCTTCGACGCGGCGGCCGTGAACTACGGCGGGCTGCCCAAGAACCCCGAAGAGGCACTGCTGGGCGCATGTCCCGTGGTGGGCAACTTCGGCAAGGCCGACCGCACCCTGCCAAGAGCAGCGGCGAAGCTTGAAGCCGTCCTGGACAAGCTGGGCATCGAAAACGACGTCAAGGAATTCGAAGGCGCCGGCCATGCCTTCATGGACGACGCCGAGGTTGGCCCGCGCGCGCTCCGGCTGCTCTTCCGCGTCATGGGCATCAAGCCGGACCCCGACGCCGCGGAAGAAGCCTGGCAGCGGATCGAGGACCACTTCGCCCGGCACCTTGGAAAAGCCCTTTAGCCCGACGCGCCGGCAGCAGAGGCCAGGCAACGGTTCGAGGACCATTTCGCGGCGGGACCTTGAGAACCACCCACGTGGTTCAAGCGGTGCATCCACGTAGCCCGGGTTAAATAATCGAGTACTTCTTACTCATAAGTTTTCTTCAGCCTCATTCATAGACTCCAGTAACACAGGTAGCGGGGGTATGGGGCTTCCGCTGCTTGTGGACGGACACGTCTGTATCGGGAACGCATGACAAAAGGGGAGCGCCTCGGCGCTCCCCTTTTGTGTTAACCCCGGACGGTGACAATCGCCGTCGTCGTACTTCTGTGGACTTAGTTGAAGAGTGCGTTCTTCGGTTCGTTGTTCTTGACCTTCTGCCAGCCGAGCCACAGCAGGAGGGCGAAGAACGGGATTGTCGCCAGGGTCCAGAGGCCGAGGTGGAAGACCTCGCCGGTCTTGCTGGTCATGGTGTCGAAGCCGATCAGGATTGTGATGAGCAGCAGGGCAATCAGGCCGGCCCAGCTGGCCCGGGTTCCGCCGGGCGCGGGCAGGGCCGAGACCTTGCCCTTGGTCTTGCGCAGCGCGATCTGGCTGGCGAAGATGGCGCCCCAGGTGAAGATCACGCCGATCGACGCGGAGTTCAGCGCCAGGTCGAAGGCGTGCGAGCCGCCGAGCCAGATGTTGAGGAGGATGCCGACGAGGTAGACGCCGCCGATCGCCAGGATGGCGGCGTACGGCACGTGGCTCTTTGACATCTTGGTCAGCCACTGGGGAGCATGTCCATTGTTAGCCATGGTGCGGAAGACCCGGCCGATCGAGTACAGGCCCGAGTTGCAGGAGGACAGCGCGGCGGTGATGACGATCATGTTCATGACATCGCCCATCCAGCCGAGGCCCATCTGGCCGAACACGGTGACGAACGGCGAGGTGCCGGCGACGTACTGGTCCGAGGGCAGCAGCATGGCCAGGAGGGTCACGGAGCCGACGTAGAACACAACGATGCGGAATACGACCGCGCGGATGGCCTTGGGCACTTCCTTGGCCGGGTCCTGCATCTCGCCGGCGGTGATGCCGACGAGCTCAATGCCGTTGTAGGCGAAGATGACGGCGTTGAGGACCAGGATCATGACCAGCGCACCCTTGGGGAACATGCCCCCTTCGGCGGCGAAGAGGTTGTTGACCGAGGCATTGCCGTCGCCCACCTGCGCGTTGGTGACCACCATGAAGGTGCCCACGGCCAGGAAGATGAGGATGGCACCGACCTTGAGGCAGGAGGCCCAGAACTCGAATTCACCGAACGCCTTGACACTCATGAGGTTCACGCCCACGAGCAGCAGCAGCGCCGCGATCGCGGACAGCTCGACCGGCACGTTGGGGAAGAAGAACTGGAAGTACAGGCCGATGGCGATGAGCTCGGCGATACCGGTCATGGCCCAGTTGATGAAGTACATCCAGCCGGACACATAGGCGCCCTTTTTGCCGAACATTTCGCCGGCGTAGCTGACGAAGGAGCCCGAGGTCTGGCGGTACATGATGAGTTCGCCCAGGGCACGCATCAGCAGGTAGGCGATGACGCCGGCAATGGCGTAGGAGAAGATCAGCGCGGGGCCGGTGGAGGCCAGGCGCCCGCCGGCACCCATGAAGAGGCCGACGCCGATGGCGCCGCCCATCGCGATCATGGTGACCTGACGTCCGCTCAGGGACTTTGCGTAGCCCTCGGCGCTGAGGGTCGAGTCGACGACGGCGGGTTGCGCCGGCCGGCTCTTGAGTTCTGTGGGGGTGGGTGATGACACAGCTGTATTCCTTGTAGGTCGAGGTATGGCCGGGAAAGGACCGTGGGTTCAGGTACACAAAATTCGGACTTGAGGCCCTTGCGGGGCACAAGTCATGTACCGAACCTCACAAGTGTCGAAGTTCGCGCGGCTCATTAATCGTACTAGCCTCAAGGGCTCGACAGTGACGCGGACAACATCAGGCGGACTTCATGCCCAATTAAAAATTCCACCCGGGCCGTATTGCCGAACGATGTTCGGTCCAAGGCCGACGCCGGCCCGGTGGATCCGTCTGTTGGGCGTCGGTCACGCCAGGGCGCCGTCGCGTTACGCCAGGGCGCCGTCGCGCATGGCATACCGGAGCCAGGTCCCGGCCGCCGCGCCGGCACCGGGCCCGTGCCGGGCGCCGTGCGCGTTTGCGCTTTTTTTGGCACACGCGTCGAACCATTCCCCCAGCGCCCGGTCGTGGCTGACCATGACCAGGGTCCCGGCGAAGTCCGAGAGGGCCGACTCCAGCTGCTCCACCAGCACGGGCGCGAGGTGGTTGGTGGGCTCATCGACGAGCATCGTGCCGTACCCGCCCAGCAGGAGCCGGGCGAGTGCCAGCCGGCGTTGTTGTCCGGCGGACAGGCTGCCCACCGGGACGTGGAATTCGCTGGTCCGGAAGAGCCCGAGGCGGAGCAGCGCCTCGGCGTGCTCGTCGATGTTGCCGCCCAGGCCCGCGGCGAAAGCCGGCAAAAGTCGCAGCCCCGGGCGCTGCGGGAGCTCCAGCTCCTGCTGCAGGTAGCCGATCCGGCCGTGCCGGACCACGGTGCCCGTGGCCGGTTCCAGCGTGCCCGCGAGCACGGCGAGTAGCGTGGACTTGCCCGCACCATTGGGACCGGTGATGAGGATCTTCTGGCCCGACTCCACGCGGAGGTCCGTCGGTTCCAGGCGCCCGGGCACCGTCACGCCGCGGGCTTCAAGAGCGGGCCCCGCAGCAACGTCCGCCCGCAGGTCCGTCGCCAGCTTCAGGGGCACCGGCGGGCGGTCGATGGGGCTTTCCTCCAGCCTGCGGAGACGCTCCTGGGCATTGCGGACCTTGCTGGAGGCAGCCTTTTGCCACGTGCCGGCCTTGAAGTCGAAGCCCATTTTGTCGTTGTCGCGCTGGCGGGCGTAGCCCATCTTCCCCGCGACCGTGTCCGCCTGGAGCCGTTCGGCAGCCATCGCATCCAGCCAACCGTGGTACTGCTGCGCCCAGCGCTCGCGTTCGGCGGCCTTCTCCCGCAGGTAGCCTTCGTAACCGTTGCCATACCGGTTGACCGTCCGGCGTTCGGCGTCCACTTCAATCACGGTAGTGGCCACTTTGCGCAACAGGACCCGGTCATGGGAGACCACCACCACGGTTCCGCGGTGCGCCGCCAGCCGCGCCTCCAGCCAGGCCGTCCCGCTGGCGTCAAGGTGGTTGGTGGGTTCGTCCAGCAGGAGGATGTCCGCGGGATCCGCCAGCACGCAGGCCAGTGCCACGCGTTCCTGTTCCCCGCCGGAGAGCGAGCCCAGGGTCCGCATCCGGTCCAGCCCGCCCAGGCCGAGCCGGTCCAGCGCCGCCTCCACCCGGGATTCCGCTGCGTAGCCTTCCCGGAGCTGGTACTGCGTCTGCAGGTTTCCGTAGCGCTCCAGTTCGTCCGCTTCCGCGCCGGCGAGCCCGTCCTCCAGGCGGTCCAGCTCGGCCTCCATTGCGCGGAGGGATGCCAGTGCGGCGTCGATCGCGTTGCTCACGGTGAACGCGTCCGGCAGGCCGAGGGTCTGGGCGAGATAGCCCACGCGGCCCTGGCTGACGGCGGTGCCCTCGTCCGGGGTCTCGAGCCCGGCCAAAATCCGGAGCAGGGTGGATTTGCCGGCGCCGTTTTCGCCGACGATCGCCACATGCTCACCGGCGGTGATGGCAAGGTCGACGTCGGCAAAGAGCTGACGGTCCCCGTAGCCATGGGATACGCCCGAAAGGCGGAGATGTTCGCTCAAGGAGTCCTCGCAAGTAGGTGGCGGGCCTACCCGTCGGCGGCCCGCGTCGTCAAGTATGACACCGTCGACACTACTGAGGAACTGGGGCGGATGCCGCCGCCGGGCGGGCTCAGGCGGCGGCGGGCGGTACCGCCGTCGGGCAGGGGCTCAAGCTGGGGGGCTCAGACGGCGGCGAGCGCGACCGCCTTCTTCCGGCGGGCCTTCGCCAGCCGTGTGCCGATCAGACCCTGCCGGGGGCTGAACAGATAGACGACGGCGAACGCGGCGCCCTGCGTCAGGACCACCATGGCGCCGGAGGCGGTGTCCAGATAGTAGCTGAGGTAGATGCCGGCGATGGAACACAGCGCGGAAATGACCGGGGCGATCACCAGCATGCGGGAGAAGCGGTCCGTCAGCAGGTAGGCGGTGGCCCCGGGAATGATCAGCATGGCCACCACCAGCACCACGCCCACGGTCTGCAGCGCCACCACGGAGGTCAGCGCCAGCAGGCCCAGCAGCAGCGCACCCAGGCGCTTCGGGGACAGCCCGATCGCGTGGGCGTGGACGGGGTCGAAGGCGTAGAGCGTCAGGTCCCGGCGCTTGAGGATCAGGATGGCAAAGGCAACCACCCCCAGCACGAGCACCTGGATGAGGTCGGGGATGCTGACGCCCAGCAAGTTGCCGAAGATGATGTGGTTGAGGTCGGTCTGGCTCGGCGTGACGGAGATCAGCACCAGGCCCAGGGCGAAGAGCGAGGTGAACACGATGCCGATTGCCGCGTCCTCCTTCACCCGGCTGGTGTTGCGGACCACCCCGATCAGGGTCACCGCAATCAGCGCGAACACCAGCGCCCCGAGGGCAAACGGGGCCCCGACAATGTAGGCGAGCACCACCCCGGGCAGCACGGCATGGGACACGGCGTCGCCCATCAGCGACCAGCCGATAAGCACCAGCCAGCAGCTCAGCACGGCGCAGACGATGGCGGCGAGCGCCGTGGTGACGATGGCGCGGACCATAAAGTCATAGCTCAGCGGTTCCAGCAGGAGGTCGAGGAAATCCATGGCTCAGTGCCCTCCCGGCTGGCTCGAAAGGTCAGGGCTCGAAAGGTCAGGGCTCGAACGGTCCGCTCCGGGAAGTCCGGGGTCCGGCACGCCAGGTCTCGCCGGGCCGCGCCCGGCAGGGTCCCGCCCGGCAGGATCCCGCTCGGGAAGCTCCCGGTTGAGGACGTCGAGGCCGAACGCCTTGGCCAGGTGCTCCGGCTGCAGCACGACCTCGGGCGGGCCGTGCATCAGGACCCTGCGCATCAGGAGCACGGCCTCGTCGCAGAGCTGGGGCAGCGCGTGCAGGTCATGCGTGGAGACAAGGATGGTGCAGCCGTCCGCGGCGAGCTCCTTCAGCAGGCGCGTGATCGTGGCTTCGGAGCGCTTGTCGACGCCGGCGAACGGCTCATCCAGCAGCATCATGGTGGCACCCTGCGCGATTCCCCGGGCCACGAACGCGCGCTTCTTCTGGCCGCCGGAGAGCTGGCCGATCTGGCGGCCGGCGAACTCGGACAGTTCCACCCGGTCCAGGGCGAGGTCGACGGCGTCGCGGTCCGCTTTGGACGGGCGGCGGGTGAAGCCCTGGTGCCCGTAGCGGCCCATCATCACCACGTCGCGGACGGACAGCGGGAACTGCCAGTCGACGTCTTCGCTCTGCGGGACGTAGCCGATCCCGCCACGTTTGCGTGCCTTGGCGGGTGGTTCGCCGTTGATAAGGACGCGTCCGGCGTCGGGCTTGACCATTCCCATGATCGCCTTGAACAGCGTGGACTTCCCGGAGCCGTTCATGCCCACCAGTCCGCAGATCCGGGCGGCCTCAATGGTCAGCGAGGCGGCGTCGAGCGCCAGGACCTCCCCGTAGTGGACGGTGACGTTCTCCACCAGAATGGCTGGACTGCTCATGATGCCGCTCCCGTCAGGCCTTCGGTGATGAGGTTGGAGTCGTGCCGGATGAGGTCCAGGTAGGTGGGGACCGGTCCGTCCATTTCGGATAGCGAATCCACGTACAGCACGCCGCCGAAGCTCGAACCGGTGGCTTCCACCACCTGGCGCATCGGGGCGTCCGACACCGTGGACTCGCAGAAGACAGCGGGGACCTTGTTGGCTTTCACGAATTCAATCGCCTTGGTGATCTGCTGCGGGGTTGCCTGCTGTTCGGCGTTGACGGCCCAGATGTAGACCTCCCGCAGGCCGGCGTCGCGCGCCAGGTAGGAGAAGGCGCCCTCGCAGGTCACCAGCGCCCGCTGCGCCTCGGGGACGGTGGCGAGCTTTTGGACCATTTCGTCCTTGACCGACTGCAGCTGGGCCTTGTAGGCCGCGCCGTTCGCCTCGAAGGCCGCCGCATTGTCCGGATCGAGCTTCGAGAACGCCTTCACCATGTTGTCCACGTAGAGCTGGACGTTCACCGGCGACATCCACGCGTGCGGATTCGGCTTGCCCTGGTAGGAGTCTTCGCTGATGGACAGCACCTCCACGCCTTCGCTCACCACGGCATGCGGAACGTCCAGCCCCTCAACGAACTGCGCGAACCACGCCTCAAGGTTCAGGCCGTTGTCCAGGATCAGGTCCGCCTTGGAGGCCTTGCGGATGTCCCCCGGGGTGGGCTCGTAGCCGTGGATTTCGGCGCCGGCCTTGGTGATGGACTCGACCTGCAGCTTGTCCCCTGCCACGTTCTGCGCCACGTCGGCCAGCACGGTGAAGGTGGTCAGCACGACGGGCTTGTCTTTGCCGGAACCCGCGCCTGCGCCCTGGCCCGAGGCGGCACTGCCGCACGCGGCCAGCGACAGCCCGAGCAGAAGGGCGACAGCGGCTCCGGCGGCCCGAAGGCCACGGGTTCGGCGGACAACTTTGGCACACCGAAACGAATTATTAGGCATACCGAATATTATACGGGAGTCGACCGTTCCGCTACGGCGCTAGGCTGGTGGCATGGGCACCGTTCTCCGCACACCTCCCGCGCCGCGGCCGGAACTCTACCGGTTCTCGCGGCTCGATTTCGTCACGGCATGCCTGTATGTGGCAGTGGCCGCTTTCTTCGCTGTGGCCGGCGGACTGCTGGTTCCGCTGCTGCTGCAGCTGTCGCCGAACCCGGCGGTGGCGTCCTACTCCGTCAACCTGATCTTCTATGGCAGCATCGGCATCCTGGCCCTGGCCGCGGCCCGGCACGTTGCGGCCCGGGACCTCAGGGTTCTCGCCACCCGGCCCTGGTTCACGCTGCTCATGGTCCCGCTGGCCGTGGTGGCCATGATGATCCTCACCGCCGTCCTCGTCTCGCTCACGGGCCCGGTGCAGATGTCCGCGAACCAGGCCGGCCTGCAGGCGCTGATGCAGCAGGTGCCGGCCTGGCTGATGGTGCCCCTGCTGGTGTTCGTGGGGCCCTTCGTGGAGGAGTACATCTTCCGCCACCTGCTGATCGGCAAGCTCAGCCGGCGGGTCAACATCTGGGTGTGCTGTGTGCTGTCGGTGCTGCTGTTCTCGGCGCTGCACATTGTCGGGCAGGAGGAGCTGACCCTTCCGGTGCTGATGCCGTACCTGGCGATGGGCGTGGTCCTGGTGTTTGTCTACGTCTGGACCGGCCGGAATGTCATGTTCTCCTACTTGGTGCACGCCTCGAAGAACCTGCTGGCGGTCGTCTTTATCTACGCCATCCCGCCGGAACTGATGGAGCAGCTCCAGCAGATCCAGGGCTGACCCAACCAACGCGGGGTCACCTACGGCCCATTCCGGCGGCCACCATGGGCGCTAGGTGACCCCGCGTTGCTTAGGGTGGTGTTGGTCGGGTGACGGGCGTGCCGGGATGGCACCGCCGCCCCCTACCGCCGCCGGCGCCGACGTCGTAGTTTCTTTCCATGACACTCAACATCCAGATCGTCGTCGACTGCCGGCATCCGCATGAGCTCGCCGATTGGTGGGCCGAGACCCTCGAGTGGGCGGTGGAGCCGCAGGACGCGAACTTCATCCGCTCCATGATCGGGCAGGGCTTCGCCACGGAGGACGAAACCAAGCTGCACAACGGCAACCTCGTGTGGGCCACCGGCGCCGCCATCCGCCCGCCCGCGGAACTCGACGCCAGGCCGCCGGCCCAGCGGATTCTGTTCCAGACTGTGCCGGAAGACAAGACCGTCAAGAACCGGATCCACTGGGACGTCAACATCGCCGGCGCGGACAAGGACACGGTCCGGACCGCCCTCGAAGCGCGTGGCGCGACCTTCCTCTGGACCGCCAACGAGGGCCCGCATTCCTGGCACACCATGGCGGACCCGGAAGGCAACGAGTTCTGCATCAGCTGAGGCCATTACTAGACTCGGACTGTGAGCAACGAAATCCCCGCCAAGGTATCCGACGTCTTTGACCCGACCCGCTGGCGCACCGTGACCGGCTTCGACGACTTCCAGGACATGACCTACCACCGGCAGGTGGAGCGTTCCGCGGACGGCACCGTGGTCCGCGACCTGCCCACGGTCCGCATCGCCTTCAACCGGCCCGAAGTGCGGAACGCCTTCCGCCCCGGCACCGTGGACGAGCTGTACCGCGCCATGGACCACGCCCGGATGACCCCGGACGTGGCAACGGTGCTGCTTACCGGCAACGGACCCTCCGCCAAGGACGGCGGCCACTCGTTCTGCTCCGGCGGCGACCAGCGGATCCGCGGCCGCGACGGCTACCGCTATGCGGAGGGCGAGACCCAGGAGACCATCGACCCGGCCCGCGCCGGCCGGCTGCACATCCTCGAGGTCCAGCGGCTCATGCGCACCATGCCCAAGGTGGTGATCGCCGTCGTGAACGGCTGGGCGGCCGGCGGCGGGCACTCGCTGCACGTCGTCTCGGACCTGACCATCGCCTCCCGCGAGCACGGCAAGTTCAAGCAGACCGACGCCACGGTGGGCAGTTTCGACGCCGGCTACGGCTCCGCGCTGCTGGCCCGCCAGATCGGCCAGAAGTCCGCCCGCGCAATCTTCTTCCTGGCCCGCGAATACTCGGCCGAGGACATGGTCCGGCTCGGTGCCGTGAACGAGGCCGTGGACCATGAGCGGCTCGAGGACGTGGCGCTGGAATACGCCGCGGACATCGCCCGGCAGTCCCCGCAGGCCATCCGGATGCTCAAGTTCGCCTTCAACCTCGCCGACGACGGCCTGGCCGGCCAGCAGGTCTTCGCCGGCGAAGCCACCCGGCTGGCCTACATGACGGACGAGGCGGTGGAAGGCAAGGACGCGTTCCTGCAAAAGCGCGACCCGGACTGGTCCAACTTCCCGTACTACTTCTAAGGCGGCCCTCGTGACATCCGGAGCTGTGAACATCGAGCCGGCCCTCACTGCGCTGGCCGCTGCCCTGCGCGGTGAGGGCCCCGCCGTCGAACTTTCCGCCGGGCCGGACGGCTCCCCTGTCGTGCAGCTGGTCGACACCCCCGGGGTTGAGGACGCCGCCGTCGTGGTGCGGACCTCCGGCTCCACCGGCACGCCCAAGGCGACCGTGCTGACCCTCGACGCGCTGGCGGCCTCCTCGATGGCCACCGCCCTGGCGCTCAAAGGCGAGGGCCAGTGGCTGCTCGCCCTGCCCGTGCAGTACGTGGCCGGCGTCCAGGTGCTGGTCCGGTCGCTGTTCGCCGGCACCCGGCCGTGGGCGATGGACCTCAGCGGCGGATTCACCCCCGAGGCCTTCACTGCCGCGGCCCTGGAGCTCACGGACAAGCTGCGCTTCACCTCGCTGGTGCCCACCCAGCTGCAGCGGCTGCTGGACGCGCCCTCGGCCGAGACCCTCGCAGCGCTGCGCCGCTTCAACGGGATCCTGCTCGGCGGCGGTCCGGCGGCGCCGGAGCTGCTCGCGGCGGCGCGGGATGCCGGCGTGCGGGTGGTGGCCACCTACGGCTCGGCCGAGACTTGTGGCGGCTGCGTCTACGACGGCGTCCCGCTCGACGGCGTCCAGGTCAGGGTGGCGGAGGACGGACGGATCCTGCTCGGCGGGGCCACCATCGCCGCCGGCTACCTGGACGCGCCGGAACTCAGCGCGGCGACCTTCGTGGAGGACGGCGGCGTCCGCTGGTACCGCACCAACGACCTCGGCGAGCTCGACGCCGACGGGACGCTGACCGTCCTGGGCCGGGCCGACGACGTCGTGATCACCGGCGGCGTGAAGGTTTCGGCCGCGCATGTCCAGGCGGAGCTGGAGAAGCTCGACGGCGTCCGCGCCGCCTTTGTCGCCGGCGTCCCCTCCGCCGAGTGGGGCCAGGCCCTCGCCGCGTACGTGGCGGTGGCGGACAGCTCGCCGGAGGGCCTCCGGGGCTTCACCGCGGGGGCCGCGTGGGCGGGGGCGCTGGGCAGCCTGGCGCCGAAGACCGTGCTGGCCGCCGGTGAGCTGCCGATGCTGCCGAACGGTAAACCGGACCGCCTGTTGATGACGGTTCGGCTCACAGAGCTGCATCAGGGAAAATAGATAAGCCGGGCACTCCCGGCGCCGCCAAACCAACACGAGGTACTGAAACGTGGCTACAGCCGCTCAATGGATCCAAGGCGCCCGACTGCGCACCCTGCCGGCCGCGATTGCGCCTGTCCTGATCGGCACGGCGGCCGCGTACGAGCTGGACGCGTTCCTGCCGCTCAACGCCGTGCTGGCCGCGTTGGTGGCGCTGCTGCTGCAGGTCGGCGTGAACTACGCCAACGACTACTCGGACGGCATCCGGGGCACCGATGAGGACCGGGTGGGACCGCTCCGGCTGGTCGGTTCCGGCGCCGCGAAGCCCGAGCACGTCAAGTACGCCGCGTTCGCCGCGTTCGGACTGGCGATGGTGTTCGGCCTGGCGCTGGTCATCCTCTCCCAGGCGTGGTGGCTGATCCTGGTGGGCGTGGGCTGCGTCCTCGCGGCGTGGGGCTACACCGGCGGGAAGAACCCGTACGGCTACCTCGGCCTGGGCGATCTGTTCGTTTTTGTGTTCTTCGGTCTCGTGGCCACGCTCGGTACGACCTACACGCAGGCGGGGCAGATCAGCCTCGCCGCGATCATCGGCGCGATCGGCACGGGCCTCATCGCCTGCGCCCTGCTGATGGCCAACAACGTCCGCGACATCCCCACCGACCGGAAGGCCGGAAAGAAGACCCTGGCCGTGCGGCTCGGCGACAAACATGCCCGGGAAAGCTACGTGCTGATGCTGGCCGTCGCGATCCTGCTGCCGATTGTGCTCGCGCCCGGCCGGCCCTGGATGCTGATTGTGCTGCTGCTGATCCCGGCCAGCCTGATGCCGTCCTGGCTGATGATCTCGGGCCGGCGTCGCAAGAGCCTGATTCCGGTGCTCAAACAAACCGGGCTGATCAACCTCGGCTACGCGGTGCTGTTCTCAGTCGGCCTGGTCGTCAGCCACGGGTTCTAGGACCGCTCACGAGTTCCAGGACCTCGCACGGGTTCCAGGACCCCGGCGATCCCTCCGCGATGTCCAGGACCCGCGGCACCCTCGGCGATGTCCAGGACCGCGGCATCTAGGACCCTCGGGCCCTCGGACTCTGGGACTCCGGAGGCACTGCCGAGTCTGGAATGGTTAGGTTCCTTAGAGCACCAGGCGTCCGCGGATCCCACATCCCGTGGGGAGCCACGCGTCCTTCGGTCGGCTACGCGTCCTTTGGGCGGCTGTCCGTGTGGACGGTGATGTCCGGGTGCGAGTCGACCAGGCGGTCCTCGGCGTCGGCGTCGTCGATTTCCCCGGCGCTGCGCAGAGGCTTGGCCTTGCCCGAGAACTGCCGCTGCAGCGACGCGGCGGCGGCGTCGCGCTGCTTCTGGAAGAAGAGGTAGCTGATCGCGAACGCCATCATGCCCGCACAGAGGACAGCCAGCAGCCATCCGAGCTGGAGATAGACGAACAGCGCGAACAGCGGCGCGAAGAGCGCCAGACGGATCAGGGAGTATTTCAGGAAAGCCACCCTCCAAGTTTAGCCGCCCCCGCCGGCACCCGGGTCCCACCGTGGCTGGAGCCCCGCCACACCGCCGGCCCCGAGCCGCTGCCGCCCGCCCTGCAATCGTCCGTTCCAGGACCGGCACGACGGGAGACCCCGGAGAGTCCCCCTGACGCTAGACTGATTACATGCTCCGTGTAGTGGTCACCGTCGCCGTTCTCGTCGTTTTTGTCTACGGACTTGTCGACGTGATCCGCACCGACCCGCGCCAGACCAAGGGCATTTCAAAGCCGGCCTGGATTGTCGTGCAGATCGTACTCCCCGTGATCGGCGCCATTCTATGGTTCCTCATCGGCCGGCCGCGTGGCACCACCCCCGCGCGGGCCACGTACACCCACACCCTCGCGCCCGACGACGACCCCGATTTCCTGCGCAACCTCGAACTCCGCCGCCGCCAGCAAGCCGAGGCCGACCGGCTCAGGAAGCTCAAGGACGAATTGGACGCCAAGGAGCGCAAAGCCGACAGCGAAGGCACCCCGGGCCCCCACGACTCCGAGCCAGGCGAAGCCCGCGGAAGCGGCGACACGCAGGGCACCGACGAGGTCAAGTAGTACCTCTCCCCTGGCACGTTCCCTGAGCGTCCTGAGCCGTAGCCTGTCCTGGGCCCCACTCGGTCACGTACCTTAGCGCTGGGTCCCACGCGTACTGGGCCCCACTCGGTCACCCCACTCCCATGACTCCCATGCGCGAGCGTTTGGCCCCGTGGCGGGCCGATCTTATCCGGCGGACCGCGCCCGTTCGCCACAAATGGTCGCTATCCGCGCCTCAAAGCGGCCATCTTCGTCGAATCGCCGCATAACTCCAACCCCACCGGGCAGACAGGGTGGCCGTTCGCCACAAATGGTCGCTATCTGCGCCTCATAGCGGCCATCTTCGTCGAATCGCCGCACGCCTCCGCCAATCCGGACTGACCCGGTGGCCGTTTGCCATAAAGGGTCGCTATCCGCGCCTCATAGCGGCCATCTTCGTCGAATCGCCGGCACTGAGCCGCGCCTAAGCAAGCCACTCGCACGGTTCACTTCTCCTCCACCGCCTGCCCGATCTGTGGATAACCTCCGAGCCACTCCCCCTGATGGGCGCAGAATGCTCGTATGCGCCATCCCAGCGAGCTTCCCCCGCATCTCCGGAGCCAGCCCTTCACCGTGGCTCAGGCCCGCACCGCCGGGCTGAGCCGACGCCGGACCCGGGCGGGGGATCTCGTCAGTCCCTGCTTCGGGGTTCGCGCTCCGGCGATGACTGCGGTCGGTTTGCTGGAACGCGTGCATTCTCTGACTACTGTCACCGGCGCGGTTGTGAGCCATCTTTCTGCGGCGGTGCTCTGGGGCTTCCCTCTTCCGACTGCCTTGGTAGACCAGGCTGTCATCCATCTGACGAGTCCGCCAGGAAAGCGGGCCGTGCGGCACAAGAATGTTGTCGGCCACGAGCAAGCACTTGAACCGGATGAGATCGTGGCGGGTGTCCGGGTGAGCTGCACCTCCCCGTTGCGGACGTGGTTCGATCTCGCCGGCATCCTGGGCCTCGATGATTTGGTGATGGCCGGGGACTTTCTGTTGCGGCGCAGGAACCCGCTGACCACGATCAAGGCACTGGACGCATTCCTCGCGGGGAAACGGGGCAGACCGGGATACCGGCGCGCCATGTCTGCGCGGAGACTGATGCGCCCCAACACGGACTCCCCCAAGGAGACGGAACTTAGGTTGCTTCTGACGCGCAACGGTCTGCCCGAGCCTGGAATCAACGTCCCGATCTTCGATGGGAGCGGCGGTTGGATCCAGGACCCGGACCTGACCTATGAGCAGGAAAGAGTAGCCATCCAGTACGACGGCGCCCATCATGCCGATCCTGCCCAGCGTCGCAGCGACATCTTCCGCGACGAGAGCGCCCGGGATGCCGGGTGGCGCGTAGTCGTGTTGACCCAGAAGGACTTGACTCCAATGGTCCCGGGAAAGGAGCCGACTGCGGTGACCCGCGTGCGCGCTGCACTGACTGCCGGCGGCTGGAGTCCTGCAAAGCGGCACCGGCCGAGGTGACCCCAAAGTGACGGCACCCGCGTGCACCCATCCGACGCAGATGGCCGCTAAGCGGGCCTCCATAGCGGCCAACTGTGACGAATCGACGGATCATGAAAGCCCCAACCAGAGAACGCCCCAAGCCCTCCACCCATCCGACGCAGATGGCCGCTAAGCGAGGGGCTTAGCGGCCAACTGTGACGAATAGATGGAGTTCCGGCGGTGCGGGAGTGCACGCGGCGCGGGAGTGCAGGCGGCGCGGGCGGTGGTGGTGGCTACAGCCCCGAGTAGGAGTGCAGCCCGTTGAAGAACTGGTTCACGATCGTGAAGTTGAAGACCACGCACAGGTAGCCCACGATCGACAGCCAGGCCGCGCGGGTTCCGGTCCAGCCCCGGGTGGCGCGGGCGTGCAGGTAGCCGGCGTAGACGACCCAGATCACGAAGGTCCAGACTTCCTTGGTGTCCCAGCCCCAGAAGCGGCCCCAGGCCTTCTCGGCCCAGATGGCACCGAACATCAGCGTGAAGGTCCAGCCGACGAACGCGATGGCGTTGATCCGGTAGGAGAGGTTTTCGAGGCTCAGCGCGGTCGGCACCAGCCGCATGAAGCCCAGCTTGTCGGCACCGCCGGCAGCGACGGTCTTCTGCCGGTGCGACTGGACCAGCTGCAGGGCCGACATCGCGAAGGTCAGGGTGAACAGCGCGGAGGACAGCACGGCGATCGAGACGTGGATGATCAGCCAGTAGCTCTGCAGCGCCGGAACGAGGTGGCCCACCGGCGTCCAGTAAGCCACGGACGCGGCCACGAGCATGATGATCGCGAGACCGACGACGAAGGTGCCCAGGAAGCGCAGGTCGCGCCGGATCAGGACCAGCAGGAAGACGGCCACGGCCACGAACGCGCCGGTGGTCAGGAACTCGTACATGTTGCCCCACGGCACCCGGCCCGCGCCGATGGCCCGGGTGATGACGCCGGCCGCGTGGATGGCGACACCCAGCACCGTCAGGGCCACGCCCACCCTTGCGGGAGCGCGGCGCTCGGCCGAGTAGCGCATGGCGCCATCGGCGGTCTGGCCGATGCCGGCAGCGTTCCCGGTACCGGGGCGTGACGCGGACGACGTCGGGCGCTCGGCCCGGCCAACAGGCCCGGCCACGTCCGCGTCGGCCCGGTCAACATCCCCGGAAACCCCCGAGGAAGCCCCGACGCCGGCAGCCACCGGGACGCGGGCGGCCTCGGCACCCGAGAGCTCGGCGGCCTTGAGGTCCACCGCGCGCAGCGTCTTGCTGCTCTTGGCCAGGTCCCACGCGAAGGCGATGAACGCCACCGTGTAGGTGCCGGCCGCGAGGAGCATGAACAACTCGCTGTACTGGCCCATGGTTTCGTTGATGGGGAGCATTACTGATCCTTCTTTGACTCGGAGGAGCCTGCTGTGGACTGGATGAAGTCTTCTGCGGGGTGGTCCGGGGAGGCCTGTTCAGCGCTGCTGCCGGCACCGGCACCGGGCTGCTTGGTATCCGCCCGGTCATTATCCGCTCCCCCGCTGGGAGCCGACTGGGAGCCGCCGTCGAGATCCCAGGCCTGCGCGAGGAGTTTGCGCACCGCGGTGGCTTCGCCGGCCAGCCGGTGGTCTTCGCCGCGGGCCAGGAGTCCGTATTCGACCATGGTGCGGCCGTCCGCGTGCGTCCCGGTCCGGACCCAGACGCGTCGGCGGTTCACGTACAGCGAGGTGACCAGGCCGGCCACCGCCAGGAGCGCGAAGATCAGGGCGTACAGCTGGCCGGGATTGTGGTGGATGTCGACGCCGATGTAGCGCTTGACGCCGTCGAAGCTGATGGAGCCCTTGCCGTCGGGCAGGGTGTGGGTGGTCCCCGGCGTCAGGACGATGCCGCCGGCGTCGAGGTTGCGGGCGTTCAGCGGGGTGAGCTTCTCGACGTCGAGCTCGAAAACGTTCTGCGGGGCGCCGTCGTCGAGCCCCAGGTCGCCGTAGTACGAGTTCAGGGTCAGCTGGGGGTTGAACAGTTCCGGATCGCCGCTGAAGGACACACCTTCATCGGTGATGAACGCGGTGGGCAGGAAGAAGCCGGCGAACGCGAGCTGGTCGGGCTTGGCATCCGGGACTTTGATGACCGCGGAGGAGTAGTAGTTGTCGCCCTGCAGCTTGGCCACCACGGGGCCCTGCATGGCTACGTTTCCGGCGCCGTCGCGGACGGTGACGACCGGGGCGTAGCCGTTGCCGGTGAGGTACATGCTGGTGCCGCCTAGGGTGAGCGGCTCGTTGACCTTCAGCACCTCGGTTTGGGCGGGGGCGTCCGGGTTTTCCCTGGTGGTCACGTCGGCCCGGAAGTCGATCGGCTGGCCGTTCTTGCCCTGGGACTCGCGGTCGAAGGTGATCTGGAACTTGTCCAGCTGGACCGAGTACGGCTGCAGCTGGCTGCTCTGGAAGTTGGTGCCGGGCGTGAACTGGTCGTAGCCCACGAGGGTGTTGACGAAGGTGTCGCCCTCCACGAGGATCCGCTGCCCGCTGTAGCCGAACAGCCCGCCGACCGCGACGGACACGAGCACGCCGATCAGCGAGGTGTGGAAGACCAGGTTGCCGACTTCGCGCAGGAAGCCGCGTTCGGCACCCACCGAGGGGCGGGCACCGTCGCGGTCGCGGACGTCGACGCGGTAGCCGCGCTTTTTCAGCAGTCCGGCGGCGTCGGTGATGGCGCGCGACGCCGGGATCCCGGCGTCGGCGGGAATCACGAGCGTGCCGTATTCGGGCAGCCGCGACAGCCGCGCGGGGGTCCGCGGCGGCTGGGACCGCATGGCCTTGTAGTGCGCGATCGCGCGCGGGACCACGCAGCCGATCAACGAGATGAACAGCAGAATGTAGATGGCGGAGAACCACGCCGAGGAGTACACATCGTAGAGCTGGAGCGAGTCGAGGATCTTGCCGTATTCCGGATTGTCCTTGATGTACTGCGTGACGATCGAGGGGTTCGCGGGCCGCTGCGGGAAGAGCGAACCGGGCACGGCGGCCACGGCCAGCATCAGCAGCAGGAACAGCGCGGTGCGCATGCTGGTCAGCTGGGTCCAGGCCCAGCGGAGCATGCCCAGCGGGCCCAGTGCCGGAAGGACAGCTTCCGCCTTCGCGGCCGCGACGGGGCTGGCTCCGGCGGGCTGGGAGCCGGGAGTCGAGCCGGCTTTGGTGCCGGACTCGCCGTCCGGCTTTGCGCCGGACTCGCTCGCGGGGGCCGGGGACTTCTTCTTCTCGTTCACTCGCTCGCTCATCAGATCGGCAATTTCACATCGGTTTGGAACCAGTACTGCAACTCGGACACCCAGGTCCCCCACACTCCGCTGGCCATCAGCAGGCCGAGTCCCACCAGGATCCCGCCGCCGATGCGCTGGATGGCGAGCCGGTGCTTGCGGAAGAAGGACATCACGCCGATGCCGCGGCGCACGGCCAGGGCGATCAGCAGGAAGGGGATGCCCAGCCCAAGGCTATAGACAAACGCCAGGAACGCACCCTTGGCCGCCGAGGATCCCCCGGAAAGGCTCAGCAGCTGGACCGCGGAATAGGTCGGGCCGATGCAGGGTGCCCAGCCGAGGCCGAACGTGATGCCCAGCAGCGGCGCACCCCACAGCCCGGCCGGCGGCTTGGACTGGATCTTGGCGTCACGCTGCAGCCAGCCGAACCCGCCCATAAACACCACACCCATGATGATCACCAGGACGCCCAGAAGCTGGGTGATCCAGGCGTTCTGCGAGCCGGTGATCAGCGTCCCCAGCTGGCCGAACGCCCCGCCGAGCAGCACAAAGATCACCGAGAAGCCCAGCACGAACAGGCCGATGCCCGCCAGCATGCGGCCGCGCTTCTGTTTCTGGAGGTCGACGCCGGTCAGTCCCGTGACGTAGCCCAGGTAACCCGGCACCAGCGGCAGCACGCAGGGCGAGAGGAAGGAGACGAAGCCGGCGAGCAGTGCCACCGGGATGGCAAGCAGCAGCGAACCGTTCAGGATGGCTTCGGCAAAGGGGCTGTTCACGGTCGCTGGCCCGTCCGCTACTCGGCCACGGCGGCGGCGATGAGGGACTTGAGCGTGCCCTTTTGGATTTCACCAAGGACACGGGACGCCACGCGGCCCTGCTTGTCCAGCACGAGCGTGGTGGGCACGGCTCCCGGGGGCACCAGGCCGGAGACGGCCAGCAGAACGGCGCCGTCCTTGTCGTTGAAGCTCGGGTAGGTCAGGTTGAAGGTCTTGTCGAACGCTTCCGCCGTGGCCTTCTCATCGCGGAGGTTGACGCCGAAGAACTGCACGCCCTGGCTCTTGAACTCCTGGTGCAGGGCCTCCAGCGAGGGCGCCTCGACCCGGCACGGCGCGCAGGCCGCGAACCAGAAGTTCAGCACGGTCACCTGGCCCTGGAAGGCCTCGGCGGTCACCGCAGTGCCGTCGAAGAGCGTGCCCTTGATGGTCACGGGGCTCTTGCGGTCCGCGGCGGCGAATTCGGTCACCGAGCCGTCGCCCGCCACGTAGTTCTTGTTGTCGCCGGCCTTGGCCTGCTGGGCCAGGGCATCCTCCTGGGCGCAGCCGGAGAGACCCAGTACGACGGCGAGGGCGGCGCCGCCCGCTGTCAGCACGCTGCGGCGGCTCAGGGGTGAGCCGCTCGTGCTGTTTGCTGGGCTTCCCGGGCTTGCGGGGTTTGGGCTCATGCTCAGGCTCCGGGGGTGCTGGACGCACCGGGAAGTAGGGCGGCCGCAGGCTCGGTGTAGTCGACCCGCAGGAGGTTTCCGCCGTCGTCGAACACCAGGGAGGTGATCGAGGTGAGCGTGCACTCGCGTTTGCGCGGATCATGCCACAGGGGCTTGCCCTCGGCGCTGAGCCGGGTGGCCCAGATGGGGAGCTGGTGGCTGACCAGGATCGCTTCGGCCCCGTCGCCGCCGAGCTCGATGGCCCGCAGCCGGGCATCCTGCACCGCGGCCAGCACACGGGCGGCCTGTTCCTTGTAGGGCTCGCCCCAGGAGGGCCGGAACGGGTTGCGCAGCATGGGCCAGTGCTTCGGTTTGAGGATCTCCGCCTTGTCGACGTGGAGGCCCTCGAAGTAGTTTTCGGCCTCGATGATCCGGGCCTCGGTGGTGATGGCAAGGTTGAGGGCCTCGGCGATGGGGTGGGCAGTTTCCTGCGCGCGGGTCAGCGGTGAGGCCACGAGGTGGACGATCTTCGCACCCTGCCTGGTGCGCTCACTGAAGTGCTCCGCCAGCAGCTGCGCCATTTCCTGACCGAGTTCGGAGAGGTGGAACTCGGGCAGCCTGCCGTAGAGGACGCCGTCGGGATTGTGGACCTCGCCGTGGCGGAGCAAATGAACAGTGGCTTGGGGCATGTGTACCAGTTTCTCAAAGGGCAGGGGTAATGACGAAATCTTCTACAAGAAGTAGAACTCAAGAGTTTGGCGAAATGTTCCCCCGAGTTGGAATAAAAGATGCAAATGCATGTTTTACTGGGTGAAGCAGTTGGTTGAGACTTCAATAAATGGAGCTTCGGCCGACGATCAGACCTCTGCACTCCCCACCCGACTCAAGGAGAAACACCATGGCTCTTCCCGCCAACGTCACCACCGGCCTCTGGACCCTCGACAACTCGCACAGCGAAATTGCCTTCACCGTCCGCCACGCGGGCATCAGCAAGGTCCGCGGCCAGTTCAAGGACGCGGAAGCCACCCTGGACCTCGCCGAGAACGTGGCCGACTCCAAGGTCAACGCCACGATCAAGACCGTAAGCTTCGACTCCGGCGACGCCAACCGCGACGGCCACGTCCGCGGCGAAGACTTCTTCGACGTCGAGAAGTTCCCGGAAATCTCCTTCGTTTCCAGCAGCATCGTCCCCAAGGGTGACGTTTACGAACTTCAGGGCGAGCTCACCATCAAGGGCGTTTCCCGTCCGGTGTCCCTCGAGACCGAATTCAACGGCGTTGCCGTCGACCCGTTCGGCATGACCCGCGCCGGCCTGTCCGCCGAGACCACCATCAGCCGCAAGGACTTCGGCCTGACCTGGAACGCCGTCCTGGACGCCGGCGGCGTGCTCGTCAGCGACAAGGTTGCCGTCAACCTGGAACTGGCCTTCATCGCTCCGTCAGCCTAGTCACCACGTTTGGCCTGCCGGTCCCCAGAACCGCGCCGGTCCGCGGCTTCCAGCCGCCGGCACCCCGCTTCATCCCTGTGATGGAGCGGGGTGTTGCGTTTAACCGGGCGCGCCGGGCTCGCCGGGGCGTGCCGGGGGTGCCGGGGTGCCGGGGTGCCGGGCAGCGCCTCCCCCGCCGTCGTCCGCACGGCCGAAATGACCCGTTTTGCGGTGTTCCGACATGCGCCGCAACACGCTCAGATTCCCTAGATACCGGCACAACCGCGGTCTACAGTGAGAGCCATGAGCAACCCTAATGAGGTCCCTCGTCCGCAGCAGCCGGGTGCACAGCCCCCGACGGCGGGCAGCTTGCCGCCCGCAGCTTCCGAGCCACCACAGGTCACCCCGCCCGCGACCCAGGAGAACCAGGTCCCGGGGCACCAGGTTCCGCCGGGATACGAAGGCGGGCCGCAGCAGCCGGGTAATGGCCAGCCGCAGGGTTACCAGGCGCCCCAGCAGCAGTACAACCAGACGCCGCCCGGCTACCAGCCACCGCAGGGATACCAGGTACCGGGCTCCCAGGCGCCGGGGAAGCCGCTGGGCGGGTTCCGCTTCGAGATGCCAACGGACCGGCCGGCGAACCTCTACGATGCCATGCCCCGCGGCGGATTCTCCGGGATGTTCACCGTCACCGGGATGCCGACAGAGCTGAAAGTCTCGTACTGGATCTGGCTCATCGGCGGGCTGTTGGGCCTGCTCGGCGGCGTCGTCGGCCTCTTCGGCTCCTTCGTGCTCCTGGCGGTCGTTCCGGGCCTGGGATTTATCGTGCTCCTGCTGGTGCTGGTGGCACTCGCGCTCGCCGCGGCACAGGTCATCCTGAGTATGAAGATGAAGGAAGGGCGCGAGTGGGCACGCTTCGCCCTCACGATAGTCGCCGGGATATCCCTCCTGCTGGCCATTCTCAACGCCAGCGCCGCTGAGGGGCGCGGCGGCGGCAGCTGGCCGAGCTTCATTGTCAGCCTGGCGGCGGTCGTGCTGATGTGGATGCCCAACTCGCAGGCCTGGTTTGCCTCGCTTCGGGGCCGCAGCTGATCCGGAACTAACCCGCGCCCGGGCGCCAAGCCCGGGCGCCGGGCACGTGAGTCACTTAAACACCGCCAAGGACGCCAAGCCAGGCACCCAGGCACCCAGGCACGTCAAAACCGCCAGCCCAAGCAACCCGTGCCAGGGCGGCAGGCGCGCCGGAGAATACCTCTCCGGAATGATCCGCTGCGGCGACGACGCGCGGTACGGTGGACATAAACCATGCTGGGGGCAGGGCAGGAAGCTGTTTCCGGTATCCGAAATCAGACCGCCATGCAAAGGAAAGCTCATGAGCATCCCGCCAGTCCCGCCGTCGAACCCTGACGCACCCGAGCCGGGCGAGCAGCCGGCACCCGGCTACGGCCAGAACACACCCCAGTCCGACCAGACTCCGCCGTCCGCCCCGCAGTACGGCCAGACTCCGCCGGCCGCGCCGCAATATGGCCAGGCCCCGTCCGCGCCGCAGTACGGCCAGCAGGCACCGCAGTACGGGCAGAACGCCCCTCAGTACGGCGAGCAGGCGCCGCAGTATGGGCAGAACGCCCCTCAGGCACCGCAGTATGGCCAGAACGCCCCGCAGTACAACCAGCCGCAGTACAACCAGCAGGCTCCCCAGTACGGTCAGCCCGCCTACGGTCAGTCGCCCTACGGCCAGTTCCCCTCGGAGCAGCCGCAGGCGATGGCTGGCGCGGCGGGCACGCCCCCGCTCGTCAACACGGCATTCTGGCTCATCGTCGCTGCCGGCGCAGTATGGGTGCTGTCCCTCCTGCTGGCGATCGGCATGATTGACAGTCCCGCCATGCGCGACCAGTTCGAACAGCAGTTGGCCGCGAGCGGCGCTGAAGTCAGGTACGAAGACATCAGGGGGTTCCTGGTCGGCAGCATCGTGGTCTTCGCCGTGATCGGCGCCGGGCTCTACGCGCTGGTGGCCCTGAACGTCCGCAAGGGCAAGAACTGGGCACGAATCCTCGGCACTGTTTTCGCCGCCTTCTCGATCCTCAGCCTCTGGCCGCTGAGCCTTGGCACGCTGGCAGTTCTCCTCGGCATCGCCGGCATCGTGATGCTGTACCTGCCGGCAACGTCGCCCTACTTCACCAGGCGGCAGCCGTTCGCCAACCCCTACGGGCAGCCCGGCAAGCCGTATTAAGCACTAACCAGGCGCACGAACCAAGCAGCACCAAAGCACGCCGTACTAAATAGCCGTGCACCAGCGCAGAGGGCGCGGGAGCCGGACGGGCTGACTGAACGCTAGTCAGCATCCTCCGGATCCTGCGCCCTTTGTGCGTGATAGGCGAGGATCTGGAGTTCGGTGGCCATGTCCACTTTGCGCAGGTTGACGCCGGGCGGCACCTGCAGCATCACCGGGGCAAAGCTGAGAATGCTCCGGACCCCGGCGGCAATTACCCGGTCGCAGACATCCTGCGCCACGGCGGCCGGCAGGGCCAGCACCACCATGTTGGCTCCGGTCCGCCGCAGCACCGGCTCGAGGTCGGCGGCATCGCTGACGCGCAGCCAGCCCACCTCGCTGCCCACCACCATCTGGTCCGCGTCGAAAATCGCAACAATTTCGAAACCCCGCGATTCGAACCCGCCATACCTGGCCAGCGCTTTGCCCAGGTTGCCGGCGCCGACGATGGCGACCTTCCAGTCGCGCATCAGACCCAGCGCTGCGGCAATATGTTGGTTGAGGTACTGCACCTCGTAGCCGACGCCGCGCGTGCCGTATGAGCCCACATAGGAAAGATCCTTGCGGAGAGTGGAGGAGCTCACGCCCGAGGCCTCGGCCAAAGATTCGGAGGAGACCCGGTCGACGCCCTCGGCGAGCAGGGTCGTGAGGGCGCGCAGATAGATGGTCAGCCGGGCCACGGCCGCAGGCGGAATCTGCTTGGCGGCAGCCCCTGCTCCCACGGGCATCGCGCCCGGGGATGAATCCAGCGAAGTCACTATCTGCTCCATTACGTCGCGTTGTGACTTCCACTCTAGAGCCCCGGGACTTCAGCGAACAAAGCAAGTGCTCGGGCGTTCAGGCCTGCTCGCCCAGCGCCCGCCGCAGCGTCCGCGCCAGCCGGACCTCGTCAATCTTCCAGAAGTCCCGCTGGACGCCGTCCACTAGCAGCACCGGAATTTCCTCAGCGAAGCGTTCCCGCAGTTCGACGTCGTCGTCCACCGGCTGCTCCCGCCAGCCGATCCCGAGACTCCGTGTGACGCGGTCGACGGCGTCGCGCGCCGCCGAGCAGAGATGGCAATCGGCTTTGGTGATGAGGACGACGTCGGGGCTTGGCATGGCTCCACGGTAGCCCGGCCGCCCATTCCCCGTCGACGCGGCAGACACATCCAGCGCCGCCGCGGCCCGCGCGCAAGGAACGGGCTGCAGCTTTGACTAGACTCGTGGCATGCCCGAAGAGAAGTTCGTCGCTGTGGTCACACAGCCTGTTGCTGCACCGCAGCACGGTGAAGCCGCGTTCTTCGACGTCGATAACACGCTCATGCGGGGCGCCAGCCTGTTCCACGTGGCCCGCAAGATGTACCAGCGCGGGGCGTTCACCATTCCCCAGGCGGCCGGATTCGCCTGGAAGCAGCTGATGTTCGTGCTGCGCGGCGAGAACATCGATGATGTCCACGCCGTCCGCGACACCGCGCTGAAACTCGGCGCCGGTTTCACCGTTGAGGACGTCGCCGCCCTCGGCGAAGAAGTGTATGACGAAATGATCGAATCCCGGATCTGGCCGGGGGCCAAAGCCCTGGCCGAGCAGCATCTCCGGGTGGGCCGCAAGGTCTGGCTCGTGACGGCGACACCCATCGAGGTGGCTACGGTCATTTCGACCAGGCTGGGCCTCACCGGCGCACTCGGCACCGTAGGCGAAATCCTGGACGGCTCCTACACCGGCCGACTGGTCGGCGAGATCCTGCACGGCCCCGCCAAAGCCGTGGCCGTCCGGGCGGTGGCCGAGGCCGAGGGCCTGGACCTGACCCGGTGCTGGGCGTACAGCGACTCGCACAACGACATCCCGCTGCTGAGCATGGTGGGGCATCCGGTGGCCATCAACCCCGACACACGGCTCCGACGCCACGCCCGCGAAAACAACTGGCCGGTCTACGACTTCCGCTCCGGACGGCGCGCAGCCACCCTGGGGCTCAAGGCCGCCACCGCCGGCGGGGCCATCTACGGCCTGTGGCGCGGAACTTCCCGGTTCCGCGGCCCCAAAGTCTGAGCCTTACCGCCGGCGCCCGCCACTCTCCGCTGCGCTAACGGCTTTCCGCTGCGCTTCCGGCTCTCCGCTGCGCTAACGGCTTTCCGCTGCGCTTCCGGCCGAGCGCTACGCGGATCCGCGTAGCGCCTGCCCGAACGCGAGTCGGCTGTCGCAAAGCGCGTCGCCCGTCCGAAAGCACCGCCCGTCCGTCAACATTCGCGTCCCGCGTCGGCGCCAGGCATAGAAACGCAAAGAAAATGCCCGCTGCCGGGAGGCAACGGGCATTCACATGATGCGAAGTATCTCTACTTCTTATTGCGACGCTGGTGACGCGTCTTGCGAAGCAGCTTGCGGTGCTTCTTCTTGGCCATACGCTTGCGACGCTTCTTAATAACTGAACCCACGAAAGTTCCTTACCGGCTAGATGCAGTACCTACCAGTTGGAAAGTGTCCGCGGGCTAAGCAGCCGACTGTACAACTGACAGGTTCTTACAATGACGTAAAACGTTCCTTAACAGGGTACCGCCTAACGGGGGCGCCCAACGACCTCGGGGGCCCTGCGGGGCCCGGGGATTCTTATTCCGGCCTTGGAAGACGCCGGATGCTCAGCCTGTCTCCGTATTCCCGTCGACGACAGCACCCTTGAGGTACTGATCGACGGCGGTTTCCGGCACCCGGTAGGAGCGCCCGAAGCGGACAGCCGGCATCTCGCCGGAGTGAACGAGCCGGTACACGGTCATTTTGGACACCCGCATGACGTCCGCGACTTCGGCCACGGTCAAAAAGCGTGCGTTGGAGAAGTTAGCCTCCGAAGACATTTCCCTATTCCTTTGCTCAAGCGAACGGCAGCCCCATCAGAACGACATGGCGGTGCGCCGATGCTGAGCCATCAAACAACCATGTACTAGATACTGTAGGGGCTGATGGTGCCCCTGTGAAAGGGCAGCCCGCGATTCCACGGGTCACGGAGCGGAAATGCTGCGACTCCGCGCGACTCTCCACAGCCGGGCTACCCTCCCCGTTCGGCCCGCCTTCGCTCCCCGCTCGGCCCTCTCCCTAGCTGCGGGTCCGGCGGATGCGGGCCGAGGCAGCCAGCTGTGCCAACACCGATGCCGTCACGTCCCAGTCCATGCAGGCGTCTGTCACGCTCTGGCCGTAGACGAGCTCGTCGGTCCTGGCGGCGTGCTCTGTGACGTCCAGGTTCTGCGCACCGCCCACGAGGAAGCTCTCCAGCATGACCCCGGCGATGGCGCCGGCCGATGCACCGCCGCTTTCCAGCTGTGCACCGATTTCGAGGGCGACCTCGGCCTGCCGGTGGTGGCTCTTGCCGCTGTTGGCGTGGCTCGCGTCAACGATCAGCCGCGGGTTGAGCTGCTTCGCGGCCAGCTTGGCGGTGGTGGCCTCGATGTCGGGCGCGGAGTAGTTGGGGCCCTTGCGGCCGCCGCGAAGGATGATGTGGGTGTCCGGGTTGCCTGCCGTCGCGACCAGCGCGGCCCTGCCCTCGCCGTCGATGCCGAGGAACGCCTGGGCTGCCCCGGCGGCGCTGCAGGCGTCGAGCGCGACCTGCAAATCGCCGTCGGTCCCGTTTTTGAACCCGATCGGCATGGACAGTCCGGACGCCAGCTGGCGGTGGATCTGGCTTTCCGTGGTGCGGGCACCGATGGCGCCCCAGGAGACGAGGTCCGCCATGTACTGCGGGCTGATGGGTTCCAGGAATTCGGTGCCGGCGGGCAGTCCGAGCGCGGTGACCTGCTGCAGGAAGCGGCGTGCGGCGCCCAGCCCGGCCGCGATGTCGTGGCTGCCGTCGAGCCGCGGGTCGTTGATCAGGCCCTTCCAGCCCACCGTGGTGCGGGGCTTCTCGAAGTAGGCCCGCATCACGATCAGCAAGTCTTCCTTGTGCTGCTCGGCCTGGCTGACAAGCCGTCGGGCGTATTCGAGGCCGGCCTTGGGGTCGTGGATGGAACAGGGGCCCACGATGACGAGCAGGCGGTCATCGACCCCGTCCATGACGGCGCGGACCTCGTCCCGGCCCCGGGCGACGACTTCGGCGAGGCGGGTGTCCAGCGGCAGCTCCGCGAGCATGTCCCGCGGGGTCGGCAGCGGAGTGAACTCGCTGACGCGCAGGTTAGAGGTGGACTGGTGGGATTCGGGGGCTTCGATGCTCATGTGCGGGTCCTGTTCCGGATGCGGAGCGGGCCCTAATCAGAACCCGCCGGGAAATGGCGAAGGGCAGAGAATGATCTCTGCCCTGTTGGCTCTGAAGGAAGGTTGGATGCGTGTCAGCTAGACGCGGGCCCCTCCAGAGCCAACGAAAAATACGCATACCAACGGTTTGTCATGCCCCGACCATAGCCCGGCGATGGTTCTCACGGCAAAATCCGGCGTCACAATCCGGCACGCAGGGCGTCGCCGGGGAGGCCGGGGATCAGGCTCCGGAACCCAGTCCTGCCTCCGCGTAGTAGCCCTCGATATGCTCCGCCACCAGCCGGGACGCCCGACCGCCGTCGTGGTCGGAAATGGCGGCCAGGATGCCACGGTGTTCGGCACGGAGCCGGGCCGCGGTGGCGTCCCAGTCCGGCAGGTTCCCGGTGAGGCGGCCGGCGTAGTCCTGGATGGCCTCGCGGAGCGAGCCCATCATGGCGCTGACCACGGCGTTGCCCGCGGCGTCCGCCAGTGCCAGATGGAAGCGGACATCGAGGGCCAGGAACGCCTCGGTCCCGGCGCAGCCGTCCATTTCGTCCAGCAGTCGGGCCGCCTCGGCCAGCGCGGGCGACTCCGAACGGGCCCGGGAAGCGGCCCAGGATTCCAGCAGCACGCGCGTCTCCACGATGTCCTTCACGGGCAGGTGCGAGGTGGCGACGTGCAGCCGAAGGGCCGATCCCAGGGCCGCGGTCGGGTCGGCGATGACGACGGTTCCCGCGTCCGGTCCCGACCCCACCCCGGCCCGCAGCACGCCCATCGCCTCCAGGACCCGGATGGCCTCGCGGACGGAAGTGCGGGAGACACCGAGCTTCTCGGCGAGGGAGCGCTCGGCCGGCAGCCGTCCGCCCAGGGCCAGCTGGCCGCCGGACAGCTGGCCCTCAATCCACTGCAGGACAAGCTGGTGGGTACGCATGGGCCCATCCTACTTGATGTGGTTGGACCACAGGCCCTACACTGTGGTTGGACCACAGACCCGTGCCCTATTCGGCGGGACCCACCACCCAGGAACACGAGACCTGCCCGGAGGCAGCAATGACGCAGACGATCGAGCCCGGCAACCCCGAGGTGCCTACCCAGGCTGAACACACCGGCACGGAGAGCCGCCCGGCCGCCGCCGCGCAGGGAATCATTCCCGCCGCGCTCAAGCGCCGCGTCCCCAAGTACTCGGACCTCGCTCCCCTGATGCAGTTCAAGAAGCCCGAGTTCAGCCGGGCCTCCCGGCTGCGCCGCGCCAGCACCATCTGGGAACTCCGGGACATGGCCAAGCGCCGCACCCCGCAGGCCCCGTTCGACTACACCGACGGCGCAGCCGAAGCCGAGATCACGCTGCGCCGCGCGCGCGAGGCGTTCCTGGACATCGAGTTCCGGCCCGGCATCCTGCGCGATGTCTCCAGTGTCGACCTCAGCACCGACATTCTGGGCAAATCCTCCCGGCTGCCGGTGGGCATCGCCCCGACCGGGTTCACCCGGATGATGCAGTCCGAGGGCGAATACGCCGGGTCCCAGGCGGCCGCGGCCGCCGGTATCCCGTACACCCTCTCCACGATGGGCACGGCGTCCATCGAGGACGTGGCCGCCGCCGCGCCGGACGGCCGGAACTGGTTCCAGCTCTACCTCTGGACCGACCGGGATCGCTCGCTGGAGCTGATCGAACGCGCAGCCAAGGCCGGCAACGACACCCTGATGGTCACCGTGGACACCGCCGTCGCCGGGGCCCGGCTCCGCGACGTCCGCAACGGCATGACCATCCCGCCTGCCCTGACGATCAAGACCGTACTGGACGCTTCCTACCGGCCGGCGTGGTGGTTCAACTTCCTCACCCACGAGCCGCTGACCTTCGCGTCACTCTCCCGCTACACCGGCACGGTCGCGGACCTGATCAACTCGATGTTCGACCCGACCCTGACGTTCGAGGACCTCGACTGGCTGCGCGAAACCTGGAAGGGCAAGCTCGTGGTCAAGGGCATCCAGACCGTCGAGGACGCCCGCAAGGTCGTGGACCACGGGGCCGACGGCGTGGTGCTCTCCAACCATGGCGGCCGCCAGCTGGACCGCGCCCCGATCCCGTTCCACCTGCTCCCGGACGTCTCGGCGGCGCTTAAGGCGGACAACAGCGACGCGGCGATCATCCTGGACACCGGCATCATGAGCGGCGCGGACATCATCGCCGCCCTGGCCCTGGGCGCCGACTTCACCCTGATCGGCCGTGCCTACCTCTACGGGCTGATGGCCGGCGGACGGGCCGGCGTGGACCGGGCCCTTGAAATTCTGGAAAAGGACATGCTCCGCACCATGGCCCTGCTGGGCGTCAGCCGGATCTCGGACCTGACGCCGGACCACGTGCGGCTGCTCAGGAAATAGCCTCCCGGAAATTCCCTGCGGACAGAACAGCGGCGGCAGTGTTTGTTGAAAACACTGCCGCCGCTGTTGTCCGGGCTGCCCGGACTGCCCGGACTGCCCGGACTGCCCAGACTGCCCAGAGCCTGCCTAGATGAGCCCCTGGGCGAGCATCGCGTCGGCCACCTTCACGAAGCCGCCGATGTTTGCGCCGAGCACGTAGTTCCCCGGGTCGCCGTATTCGTCCGCGGTGGCGGCGCAGCGGTCGTGGATCCCGATCATGATCTCGGTGAGCCGTTCCTCGGTGTGCGCGAAGGTCCAGGAGTCGCGGCTCGCGTTCTGCTGCATTTCCAGCGCGGAGGTGGCCACGCCGCCCGCGTTCGCGGCTTTGCCCGGCCCGAACAGGATGCGGGCTTCCTGGAAGACCGCGACGGCGTCGGGGGTTGAGGGCATGTTGGCGCCCTCCCCCACGGCCAGAAGTCCGTTGCGGACCAGCCGGGCGGCGGCGACGCCGTCGAGCTCGTTTTGCGTGGCACACGGCAGCGCGACGGTCGCGTCGATGTCCCAGACCGAGCCGCCCTCCACGTAGGAGACGTTGGAGCGCCGGGCCTCGTAGTCCTTGAGCCGTCCGCGCTCGACCTCCTTGATCTGGCGCAGCAGCTCGACGTCGATCCCGGCCTCGTCCACGACGTAGCCGGAGGAATCGGAGCAGGCGACGACCGTGGCGCCGAGTCCTTGGGCCTTGGCGATCGCGTTGATGGCGACGTTGCCCGAGCCGGAGACCACCACGCGCTGGCCGTCGAAGGTCTGGCCGCGGGTCTTGAGCATTTCCTCGGTAAAGATCACGGTGCCGTAGCCGGTGGCTTCGGGCCGCACGAGCGAGCCGCCCCAGGTGATGCCCTTGCCGGTGAGGACGCCGGATTCGTAGCGGTTCGTAATCCGTTTGTACTGCCCGAAGAGGTAACCGATTTCGCGGCCGCCGACGCCGATGTCCCCGGCCGGGACGTCGGTGTACTCGCCGATGTGCCGGTACAGCTCGGTCATGAAGGACTGGCAGAAGCGCATGATCTCGGCGTCCGAGCGTCCGCGGGGGTCAAAGTCGGAGCCGCCCTTGCCGCCGCCGATTGGCATGCCGGTGAGGGCATTCTTGAAGATCTGCTCGAAGCCGAGGAACTTCACGATTCCCAGGTTCACCGAAGGGTGGAACCGCAGGCCGCCCTTGAACGGCCCCAGGGCAGAGCTGAACTCGACGCGGAAGCCGCGGTTGATCTGGAACGTACCGGCGTCGTCGACCCACGGGACCCGGAAGATGATCTGTCGCTCGGGCTCGCAGAGTCGCTCGAGCACGGCGCCTTCGAGGAATTCCGGGTGGCGGTCGTGCACCGGTCCGAGGCTTTCGAAGACCTCGGTGACTGCCTGATGGAACTCCCCTTCGCCGGGGTTCCGGGCCAGCACCGTGTCCCGGATGGCTTCAAGCCGTGCGTCCATTACAACTCCCTAAACCTTGGCGCTCCTCGCGGGGCGCAACAATCAAGCCTATCCATGGTTGCACCGGGCGGTGAGGATTTCTATTCGAGCACCCGCGGCCGCCCCGTGTGACAAAAACGGGGTGGCGGAGGACACAGCACTGCCGTTTCATTGGCGGCCGCGATGCTTGCGGCGAACGGTTTGCTGCGGATTGTTTGCGGCCGGCTCTTTGCGGTCGATTACTTCCGGCGGCCGAACTTCGGCAGGCTGGCCAGAAGATCAGCGGCCCTGGTGGCTGCGCGGCCGACGGTGCGGCCGATCTGCTGGGGCCTGCTGTCCTCGCCTGCCGTGCCGACCGGCAGGACGACGGCGGGACTCAGCGGGCTGCCGGCGGGCCGTCCGGCGAGTGCGGCGGCAGGCTGCAGCGCCGCCGCGGGTGGTGTGGCTGCTGCGGCGGGCGGGGTTTCGGCTGCGGCGGGCGGGGTTTCGGCTGCGGGCGCGGGGGCCGTGGACGCGGCCGCGGCAGGTGCCGGGACGTGCTGGGTGTCCGGGACATGCTGGATCCGGGGTTTCGCGGTCCGCGCCGTGGACGCTTCCGACGCGGCGGTTCCGCCGACGTCGAACGTCTCCAGCCAGCTGACGATCCCGGCCAGCGGCTTCGGATTGAGCGTGTAGTAGCGTTTCTGGCCCTGCGCGCGCATGCTCACCAGGTCCGCTTCACGGAGTACCTTCAGGTGCTTGGAAATGGTGGGCTGGCTGGCGGCGAGCTCCTGGACCAGCTCCCCCACTGCTTTGTCCCCCTTGCGGAGGGAGACCAGAATGTCACGCCGGGTTGCCTCAGCAATGACGGCAAATACGTCGTCTGTCACCATGCCCTCCACACTAGCGACATATACGCCGGATGGCATCCACTAATTGACTGCCCCCGCAGTTAGTGCCCGGGCATTGCCCCGGACCGGGTGCGGTGCTAAAACGGACGCACCGCCTTCCCGGCAGGTGAGGCCGCCGCCTACCGATGCAGAGGAGTGGACCGCCATGGGTGACTTCTTCCGGAATCAGCTATTTAACATCATCGCCGTCGTGTTCCTGGCCCTGTTCGTGATCGTCTGGGGCAACGTACTCTTCAAGGTCTGGGTGTTCGTCCCGGAGGTGCCGGGAACCGCGCCCGATCTGAACGGCGCCGTCGTCTGCGCCGCCGGGGTGCTCTCCACCTCGCTGAGTTCACTCACCGCCTCCGCCCTCGGCTTCACCATTGCCGAGGTGCGCCGGGAGGAACAGGGCGGCAGCGAAGCCGGTGCCGGACAGGCCATGGCCGGCACCTTCGACGTCGGCGGGATCACCACGAAGCTGTCCGGCCGGGTCATCGCAGCGTTGATGGTGTACCTCGTGATCGGGTTGCTGGTGCTCGGCGTGTGGCTCGTGAAAGGCACCGCCTCCACCGACCTGATCGGGGCGTTCTCACTCTCGCTGCTGGGCTGGATCATCGGCGCCGCCGGGGTCGTGTTCCAGACCGAGAAGCCCGCAGCGCAACCCGCCGCAGCCGGTCAGCCGGGACACCGGGCGAACCCGGCGTCCTAGGCGAACCCGGCGTCAAGCGCCTAGTCGAACCAGGGGTCCAGCCCGTAGAGCGGGAAGACTTCCTTGCGGGTGGCCATCACGGTCCGGTCCACTTCGTCGTTCGGGTCGAAGCCGACTTCCCAGGAGCGCCACCAGAGGTCGACGTCGTCGCCCATCATCTCCGGCGCGGCGACCCCGTACTTGGCCCCGTACTTTTCCTTTACGTAGCTGCGCCAGTCCTCCGGCACCGGGGTGCGGAGGGGAACCGGGCGGCCGGCAGCAATGGCGATCAGATGGCTCCAGGACCGAGGCACCACGGTGATGACGTTGTAGCCGCCTCCGCCGGTGGAGATCCAGCGGTTGTCGCAGTAGCGGGCCGCGAGGTTGCTAATAGCGGTGGCGGCCTCCCGCTGGCCGTCGACGCTGATGTTCAGGTGCGTGAGCGGATCCAGCCGGTGCGAGTCACAGCCGTGCTGGCTCACGATGACTTCGGGCTTGAAGGCGCCCACGAGCTGCGGCACGACGGCGTGGAACGCGCGCAGCCAGCCGCCGTCGCCGGTGCCGGCCGGCAGGGCAACGTTTACGGCGCTGCCCTCCGCGTTGGGCCCGCCGATCTCGTTGGCGTAGCCGGTGCCCGGGAACAGGGTCAGCCCCGTCTCGTGCAGCGAGATCGTGAGCACGCGCGGATCGTCCCAGAAGATGCTCTGGGTTCCGTCGCCGTGGTGGGCATCGATGTCGATGTAGACCACGCGCTGCAGGCCGCCGTCGAGCAGCCGCTGGATGGCGAGTGCCGCGTCGTTGTAGATGCAGAAGCCGCTGGCGCGTTCGCGGGCCGCGTGGTGCATGCCGCCGCCGAAGTTCACCGCACGGACGGCGCTGCCGTCCAGGATCGCGGAGGCTGCCAGCAGCGAGCCGCCGGCCAGCCTGGCACTGGCCTCGTGCATGCCGGCGAAGGCCGGGTCATCCTCGGTGCCGAGCCCGCGCTCGAGGTCAGGGGAAGCCGGGTCCGCGCTGACGCGCCGGACGGCGGCTACGAATTCCGGGCTGTGGACGGTGCTCAGCTCCGCGTCGCTGGCGACTTCCGGGGCCGCGACCGTGACGTGCTCCAGATCCAGCAGGCCGAGGCTTCCGGCCAGCCGGGCCGTGAGTTCCATTCGCTCCGGGGCCATCGGGTGGCTGTGGCCGAAGTTGTACGCGGTCATGGCAGGATCCCACACCACCGTCGTTGGCAGTGCGGTCTTTGCGAGCCCCGGCAGATATGTCATCAATCACAGGCTACCCGAGCGCGGGGCTCCCTTCCCCAGTCATTGCGCGGGGTTTAGTGGTTTACTACTGAAGGAAGAAGTTTCAAGCGAGGATAAGCGACACATGACGCAGAGCCAGTCGAGGTCCCAGAGCCCGGCCAACTGGCACCCCGGCGCCCCGGAGCGGGAAGGCCTGTGGATCTTCACCCGCCTCCGCGACTTCATTGACAACATCGCCAATACGACCCCGGCCCGGCTCGCGCTGTCCGCGTTCGGCCTGGTGATCCTGGTCTTCACTTTCCTGTTGTCCCTGCCGTTTTCCTCTGCCACCGGTGATTTAACGCCGCTGCACCAGGCACTCTTCACTGCCGTGTCCGCCGTCTGCGTGACCGGCCTGACCGTGGTTTCAACGGCGGTGCACTGGTCCTTCTTCGGCCAGCTCATCATCCTGATCGGCATCTTCGTGGGCGGTCTGGGCACCCTGACACTGGCCTCGCTGCTGGCCCTTATGGTCAGCAAGAAGCTGGGTGTCCGCGGCAAGCTGATCGCCCAGGAGGCCATGAACGCCGGCCGCCTCGGCGAGGTGGGCACCCTGCTGCGGATCGTCATCGTCACCTCGGTGGTGATCGAGGCCTCGCTGGCGGTTGTACTGATCCCGCGGTTCCTGATGCTGGGCGAAAGCTTCGGCCAGTCGGTCTGGCACGGGGTGTTCTACTCCATTTCGGCCTTTAACAACGCCGGTTTCACCCCGCACTCGGACGGGATCGTGCCCTACGAGACGGATCTGTGGATCCTGGTCCCGCTGATGGTCGGGGTCTTCCTCGGCAGCCTGGGTTTCCCCGTGGTGATGGTGCTGCAGCAGAACGGGCTGAACTGGAAGAAATGGAACCTGCACACCAAGCTGACCATCCAGGTCTCCCTGATCCTGCTGGCAGGCGGCACGCTGCTGTGGGGGCTGATGGAATGGGAGAACCTGAGGACCATCGGCGGAATGAACGTGGCGGACAAGGTCATCCATTCGCTCTTCGCGTCGGTGATGACCCGTTCCGGCGGCTTCAACCTGGTGGACCAGAACCAGATGGATTCCACCACGATGCTCCTGACCGACGCCCTCATGTTCGCCGGCGGCGGCTCGGCGTCGACCGCGGGCGGCATCAAGGTGACCACCATCGCCGTGATGTTCCTGGCGATCCTGGCCGAGGCCCGCGGCGACTCCGATGTAAAGGTGTACGGCCGGACCATCCCGGAGGGCACCATGCGGGTGGCCATCTCGGTCATCGTCGCCGGCGCCACGCTGGTCGCCGTGTCGGCCCTGCTGCTGCTTCACATCAGCGGGGCGTCCCTGGACCGGGTGCTCTTTGAGACCATCTCGGCGTTCGCCACGGTGGGCCTCAGCACGAACCTCAGCGCCGAGCTCCCGCCGTCGGGCGTTTATGTCCTTACTGCCCTGATGTTCGCCGGACGTGTCGGGACCGTCACCCTTGCCGCTGCCCTGGCCCTGCGCCAGCGCAGCCAGCTGTACCACTACCCGGAAGAGAGACCGATCATTGGCTAGTTCCTCCAACGCCGTCAACCGCCCCGCCCACAATGCACCCGTGCTGGTGATCGGGCTGGGCCGCTTCGGCGCTTCCACCGCTGAACAGCTGGTCAAGCAGGGCCGCGAGGTGCTGGCCATCGAACGCGACCGCAGCCTGGTGCAAAAATGGGCGGGCGTCCTGACGCACGTCGTCGAGGCCGACGCCACCAACATCGACGCCCTCCGCCAGCTCGGCGCGCAGGAGTTCAGCTCCGCCGTCGTGGGAGTGGGCACCTCGATCGAATCCTCGGTGCTCATCACAGTGAACCTTGTGGATCTCGGCATTGAGCACCTTTGGGTCAAGGCGATCACACCCTCGCACGGCAAGATCCTGACCCGGATCGGCGCCAACCACGTGATCTACCCGGAGGCCGACGCCGGTGTCCGGGCCGCGCACCTGGTCTCCGGCCGCATGCTGGACTTCATCGAGTTCGACGACGACTTCGCGATCGTGAAGATGTACCCGCCGCGCGAAACCGTGGGCTTCACCCTGGACGAATCCAAGGTCCGTTCCAAGTACGGCGTCACGATAGTGGGCGTGAAGTCCCCGGGCGAGGACTTCACCTACGCCCGCCCGGAGACGAAGGTTTCCGCACGGGACATGCTCATCGTTTCCGGGCACGTGGACCTGCTGGAACGGTTCGCCGCCCGACCGTAACGGCGGTGCGGGGGTGCGCTGCGGGGTGCGCTGCGCTGCGTCGGAGGCGGCAATTCCGGACTCGCAACCGGCCGTGCCGGACGTCAGGCCAGCTGCTGGGTGATCTCCGCGGACCGGGCGGAGGCCGCGCGGGCGCCTAGGGCGATGATCGCGGGCAGGCCGCTAGCGTCGAAGCTGGCGATGGCGCGTTCGGTCGTGCCGTTGGGGCTGGTGACAGCCTTGCGCAGCGCCGCCGGATCCGCGCCCGGCTCGGCCAGCATAAAGCCGGCCCCGGCCACGGTTTCGCGGGCAATCAGCAGGGACAGGTCACGGTCGAGTCCGAGTTCGACGCCGGCTTCCGCCATCGCTTCGGCCAGGTAGAACGCGTACGCCGGGCCCGAGCCGCTGATCGCGGACAGCGCGTCGACCTGGTGTTCGGGGATTTCGACGACGGTGCCCGCGGCGGCCAGGAGGTCCTTGGCCCGCTGAAGCTGCTCCGGGGTGCAGTGCGTGCCCGGCGACACGGATACGACGCCGCGGCCCAGCTGGGCCGGGGTGTTGGGCATGCTCCGGATCACTGGCTGGCCGGCCGGCAGGGCCGCTTCCAACTGCTCCAGCGAGACCGCGGCAGCGACGCTGATGACGATCGTGTCCGGTGCCAGCGAATCGCCGATTTCACGGGCGAGGTCGGCGATGCCGACGGGCTTGACGCCCAGGATCACGACGCCGGCGCCGGTGGCCGCCTGTTTGTTGTTCTCCGGCTCTTCCTCGCCGGCGATGGCGGTGATGCCATGATGCCGCTTGGCGAGTTCGTCGGCCCGTTCGGCGCGGCGGACCGTGGCGACAATGTCCGCCGGGTCAGCGCCGCCGGCGATCAGGCCGGTCATGATGGCCTCGTTCATTGACCCACAGCCCAGGAATGCGATTCGGTTGCTCATGCCCCCATCATTGCAGTCCAGCCCGATTCACAGCCAGCTCACATCTCAGGGTCAGGGTCTTCACAAACTCCCCGCGTAACTTCGTAGTTACCCCATTGAGGGTGCGAGTGATGCGGCAGGCATGCGGATGTCTGCCCGGCACCGGTGGTCTGCAGCGGGTTTTCCCCCATTTTCCCGCAGCGGACGGCCGGTGCCTTTCGACTTTAAGCCGAATCTCCGATTCCGGGAGAAGCCACGTCATGCAGGCGGGCTTCCAGAAATCTCCGGTCTGCCGCGTTTCCGGCCAGGTTCAGGGCGGAGGCGTACGCTGCCGCGGCTTCCCCGGTGCGGCCAAGCCGGGCGAGGAAATCCGCGCGGACGGCGTGGAACAGGTGGTAGCCCTCCAGACCGAGGGCGTCGGCGAGGCGCAGCGCGGCTTCGGGGCCTTCGAGCTCGGCCACCGCCACGGTCCGGTTGAGCGCAACGACCGGCCCGGGCGCAACCTCGAGGAGCTGATCGTAGAGCCGGAGGATCTGCCGCCAGTCCGTTGCCGCGGCGTCCCGTGCGTCGCTGTGGACCGCACTGATCGCGGCCTGCAGCTGGTAGGGCCCGGGCTGGTTCCGCCGCAAACATTGACGTACCAGCGCCTGGCCCTCCGCGATCAGGGCTCGGTCCCACCGGCGGCGGTCCTGATCCGCCAGCAGCACCAGGCCGCCGTCGGCTTCCCGCGCGGCGCGCCGGGATTCGGTCAGCAGCATCAGGGCCAGCAGGCCCGTCACCTCGGGTTCGTCCGGCATCAGTGCCGCCAGCAGGCGGCCCAGCCTGATCGCCTCCCGGCAGAGGTCCTCCCGGATCAGCGTCCCGCCGGAGCTGGAACTGTAGCCCTCGTTGAAGATGAGGTACACCACCGCGAGCACCGCCGGCAGGCGCGCGGGAAGTTCCGCGCCCTGCGGCACCCGGTACGGAATCCGGGCATCCCTGATTTTCGCTTTGGCCCGGACCAGGCGCTGCGCCATGGTGGATTCCGGCACCAGGAAAGCATGGGCGATTTCCGCCGTCGTGAGTCCACCCAGCAGCCGGAGCGTCAGCGCCACCTGCACGTTCGCGGCCAGGGCCGGGTGGCAGCAGGTGAAAATCAGCCGCAACCGGTCATCGTCCACGGTGCCCTCCCTCGAGAGTTCAGCGACCACGTGTTCCTCGGGCGTCCGCGGGTCCGCGGAACGGGCCGTCTCCAGCCGCACCGCGCTGCGCTGTTTGTCCTCGCGTCCGGCTTCCCGGCGCAGGCGGTCGACCGCACGGTTCCGGGCCGTGGTGATGATCCACGCTGCCGGGCTGCGCGGGATGCCGCCGGACGGCCAGTGCTGGACCGCGAGGGTGAAAGCATCCTGGACGGCGTCCTCGGCGGCGTCGATGTCCCCCAGCACGCGCGTCAGCACGGCGACGGCACGCCCGTATTCCTCCCGGAAGACACCGGCGATGTCCGCCGTCGCCGGTGTCCCAGAGGGCTTAGGCACCGGGTTTCCCGGCGGCGTGGCCGACGTCGGCGGAACGGACTCCGATGATCGCCCTCGAGCCGGATCCGGCACCGGTGCGGTGGACGCTGCTTCACCCGCCATTCCGGGAGCCTAGTGCTGGATCGGGCGGACTTCGATGGGTAGCGTCGTCGCGCGGGCCAGCTTGCCGGCCCAGCCGAGTGCGGCGTCGAGGTCCTCCGCCTCGATGACGGTGAACCCGCCGAGGTGCTCCTTGGCCTCGGCGAAGGGACCGTCCGTGATGAGCAGCTCGGTGCCCTGCTGCCGGACGACAGTGGCTGTTTCGGTGGGATGGAGTCCGGCGCCAAACACCCAGGCGCCGGCGTCCTGCATTTCACGGTTCAGGGCCTCGACGTCCCGCATGATGGGCTCAAGAAATTCCGGGTCCGGGGCGGGGCCGACGGGCTGGTAAACGCTGAGCAGGTACTGTGCCATGGTGCTGTCCTCCTTGACGAAGCGGCCGGCTCCCTGCCGGCCTCTCACCTATTAGACGAACGGCCTGCGTCCGGATCGACATCCGACTGCCCGGCATACGGTCTGCCTGACTTGGGACTGCGCGGCCTGGGCGTGCGCGACGTCAGGCTCCATGGAGTCACCGGACGTCGGCTGGCCGTGCCATCGCTTCCTCGGGCGCATTGGCGTCGAGTGTCTGCCGCTGAACGGGGTGGTCGTTCCGGGTCACGTGGGGTGCCGGCTGCAGCGGACCCTCGAAGACCAGCTGATCCAGCCGGCGCAGGATCAGACCTTCGCGAAGGGCCCAGGGGCAGATTTCCAGGCTCGGAAACTCGAACATTTCGAGGGCGGCTTCGGCCACCAGGGCCCCTGCCAGCAGCTGGGGGGCACGGGCCTCGGAGACTCCGGGAAGGTTCAGCCGGTCCTGGACCTCCATGGCAGAGATGCGCTGCGCCCAGAGGCCAAGGTCCGTGGCGAACAGCTCACGCTTGACGTAGGGGCCGGCGGCGCTGGGCGCGGCGCCGGCGATGCGCGCCAGCGAACGGAAGGTCTTGGATGTGCCCGCCACGTGGTTCGCCCTGCCGAGCTTCGCGAAGTCGCGTACGACCGGTTTGAGCGTGGCCCTGATGTAGCGGCGAAGGTCCTTAACGCTCTTGGCCGAGGGCGGGTCGTCCTGCAGCCAGTCCCGGGTCAGCCGGCTCGCACCCAGCGGGACGGAGGTCGCGAGCTCCGGGAGCTCGTCCTCGCCGTAGGCCATTTCAAAGGACCCGCCGCCGATGTCCAGGTTCAGCATGGGTCCGGCGCCCCAGCCGTACCAGCGGCGGACGGCGAAGAACGTCATCGAGGATTCCTCGCTGCCGGTCAGCTCCTGCAATGTCACGGTGGTCTCGAGCTTGACGCGGGCCAGGACGGCAGCCCCATTGGTAGCCTCGCGAATAGCGGACGTACAGAACGCCAGCAGGTCTTCGGCCTTGTGCTTGGCCGCGAATTCCCATGCTTCGAGGACGAACTCGATCAGCTCATGCTGCCCGGCGTCGTTGATGTTCCCGTCGCTGTCGAGGAACTGCACGAGGGACAGCGGGCGTTTGTGCGAGGCGAAAGGCACCGGGCGCGCACCAGCGTGGGCATCCACCAGCAGGAGATGGACAGTGTTTGATCCGATATCGAGGACGCCAAGACGCATAGGGCCATTATCCCCCCCCGAACGCGGCCGGCTTTACGCACCGGCCGCGTCACACACGATCGTCCTTGGGGGCTGGCGGGCCAGGGTGCGGACACCAGGGCTGGGTTTTAGGGCTGGGCGTCCTCGGCGGCGGCGCCCTCGTCCTCGTTCTCCTCGGTGGGCTTGAAGTCGCGTCGGATGTTCGCCACGCCTTCCGGGTCGATCTCGAAGCCAAAGGCTGCACCGGGGTTGATGACCATGCCGAGGTCGTCGCCAAGGTTGCCGAGGATCGCGGCGCCTTGCGTGCCGAGCACGTTCGGCGCGGCGGCCAGGTACTGCTCCGTGACACGGTTCGGGTGGGAGAACACGGCCAGGACCGGCTTGCCGGAGGAGTTCGCCAGCACCAGCGGCTCAACCTGGGAATCTGCTCCTTCGAGGACATCGGCGCTGACGATGTACACCTCATTGTTGAGGAAGGCCAGGATGACGTCAACGGGGTTTGCGTCCGGTTCTTCCCCGCGGGAGAGCTTCTCTTCAAGATCGTTCAGCGGCTGGAGGTCCAAGTGCTCGGGCTGTTCAGTCATGTTCCTACTCGATCACGTTGCGCCCGGGTCCGCAAACGCGAAATCGCCGGAAACCTGCGAGTACCCCTGAAAACTCCCTGTGTGTCAGGCTCTTGTGTGACAGGTTTGCTGTCGCCCGCGGCCTGGCGTGCGGGGCGGGGAAAGGTCCGTGATGGATTTTGTTATTCCTTCCC
>NZ_JBWZCJ010000012.1:0-131822 GCF_059383535.1 Pseudarthrobacter sp. HLT1-3
AAGTAAAACAGACACAACCAACACCCCCGGGAAAACGGGACATGCCAGCTGCACAAAATTTGAAACCAGCTGTAAAAACCAGACCACACCACGGGGTGGCGGATCCAGTCAATTCAACCAATTCAATACAATAAATTGGTATCAACAAACTTGGCACACTATTGAGTTCTCAAACAACAGACACACCCGGCACCACCACAACCACAGGTCGCAGATCGCTCCGGAGCAACTTCACAAACTTACCGGGCCGCTTCACCCTTGNGGGCCGCTTCACCCTTGTCAAATCGGTGCCCCGACCCGTTCTCGCCGTGAGGCTTCTGGGTCTTGGTGGCCGTTCAACTCCGGGGAGCAGCGCGGAAATAAACTCTACCACCACTTTGCCCCGCTGACAAAAGCAGCCTGACGGCCCTCCTGCCGGGCACCAAAAAGCCCGGAATCGCGCGGATTCCGGGCTTTTCGGGGAAGCCTGGGCTGCCCGATCCGTCTTGCTTGCCGCTCGTTACCCCAAAGGGGTGAAGTACGCGGCGCCCAGCGGCGGCAGCGTGACGGTAAGCGTGGCCGGCTGGCCGTCGATCTCGAGGTCAGCCGCCGTCAGCTTGCCTTCGTTCAGGACACCGGATCCGCCGTACGCTTCCGCGTCGGTGTTCAGCAGTTCCCGCCATTCCCCTGCTGCGGGAACGCCGAGACGGAAGTCGGCGTGCGGGGCACCCGAGAAGTTGAATGCGCACACGACAGGGCTGCCTTGGGCGTCCCGGCGGATGAACGTCAGGACATTGCGGTTTGAATCCCCGCCGTTGATCCACTGGAAGCCAGCGGGATCATTGTCCTGTTCGTAGAGCGCCGGCGTGGCGCTGTACACCTCATTGAGATCCTTGGTCAGCAGCTGCAGCCCGCGGTGCGCCGGGGTCTCGGCCAGCCACCAGTCCAGGCCGTGCTGTTCGGACCATTCGGCCTCCTGGCCGAATTCGGTGCCCATGAAGATCAGCTGCTTGCCCGGGTGCGCCCACTGGTAACCAAGGAACGCACGCAAGTTCGCCAGCTGCTGCCAGCGGTCCCCCGGCATCTTCCGCAGCATCGAGCCCTTGCCGTGCACGACCTCGTCGTGGCTGATCGGCAGCAGGAAGTTCTCCGTGTAGGCGTACACCATCGAGAAGGTGACGGTGCCGTGGTGCCACCGGCGGTTGATCGGTTCTTCCGACATGTACTTGAGCGTGTCGTGCATCCAGCCCATGTTCCATTTGATGCCGAAGCCCAGGCCGCCCTTGCTGGTGGGCGCCGTGACACCCGGGAACGCGGTTGATTCCTCGGCGATCATGACTGCACCGGGGTGGGTCTTGTAGACCGTGGCGTTGACTTCCTGCAGGAAGGAAATGGCCTCGAGGTTCTCCCGCCCGCCGAAGCGGTTAGGCTGCCACTGGCCTGCCTCGCGGGAGTAGTCGAGATAGAGCATCGAGGCAACGGCGTCCACCCTCAGGCCGTCGATGTGGAATTCGTCGAGCCAGTACAGCGCGTTCGCGACCAGGAAGTTGCGGACCTCCCGCCGGCCGAAGTCGAAGATCAGGGTTCCCCAGTCCGGGTGTTCGCCCAGGTTGGGGTCGGCGTGCTCGTACAGGGCCTCACCGTCGAACCGCGCCAGCGCCCACTCATCCTTGGGGAAGTGCGCCGGCACCCAGTCCAGCAGGACGCCGATGCCGGCCTGGTGAAGTTCATCCACGAGGTACCGGAATTCGTCGGGATGGCCGAAGCGCGAGGTCGGGGCGAAGTAGGACGTGACCTGGTAGCCCCAGGAGCCGCCGAACGGGTGCTCCGCGACCGGCATGAACTCCACGTGGGTGAAGCCGAGCCACTTGACGTACTCGACCAGTTCCTTGGCCAGCTCGCGGTAGCTGAGACCGACCTTCCACGATCCAAGGTGCACTTCGTAGACACTCATCGGCGAGTTGTGCGGATCCCGTCCGGCCCGCGTTTCCATCCATTCCGCATCCTTGAACGCGTAGGAGGGCTCCACGACGCGCGACGCCGTCAGCGGCGGAACCTCGGTGCCGAAGGCCAGCGGATCCGCCTTCTCCACCCAGTAACCGTGCTTGGTCCGGACTTCAAATTTGTAGCACGCCCCTGCTAAAACGCCGGGGATGAACAGTTCCCAGACCCCGGAGGAGCCGAGGGAACGCATCGAGTGCTGCCGGCCATCCCAGCCGTTGAAATCGCCCTTGACCCGGACGGACTGGGCGTTTGGCGCCCAGACGGCGAAGGACACGCCGTCGACGTCGCCCAGAGCCGACTTGTAGTGCTGGACGTGCGCGCCGAGCACATCCCAGAGGCGCTCGTGACGGCCTTCACCGATCAGGTGCAGGTCCAGTTCGCCAATCGTGGGCAGGTAACGGTAGGGATCGTCGGCCGGCTGCGGCGCCAGGCCCTTGTAGCTCACTTCCAGCCGGTAATCCGGCACGTGGCCGCTTTCCAGCGGCTCCAGCACGGCAACCCATACGCCGCCGGACTCGTGCTCCATCGGGTACGTTCCGGCTGCGGTCACAACGGAGACTGCTTCGGCGAGGTGTTTGACCGTGCGGATGGTGACGTGTCCGTGGTCGTCCAGGTGCGCCCCCAGAACGGAGTGCGGCGCGTGGTGTTCCCCGGCGGCGACCCGCGCCAGGGTATCCGCGTCCACCGGGAGCGGACTTCCGGGACTATCGATACGGGCTGAACCTGTCATTTTGATACCTTCCGCTGCGGCTTCGGCGGGGTCGCCGGAACCTGTACTTCCGAGGAGACGACGTGACGAATGGACCGGAATGGAGAGCCAGTCCGGCCTGTTGCGTAGTTCGTAGATGACTTCGTAGAGCGCTTTGTCGAGCCAAAGCGCAACGAAGAGGGGCGAATCGCGGTCGATGCCGCCGGGGATGACACCTGCGTACCCGGCCAGGAAGGCCTCGGCGCAGTCGTCCACCCAGGTGGCCGGGACGTTGGCCTCCGGGTGCTCGCGGATTGCGGCGCCGGCGGCGTAGTCAAAGGACCGCAGCATTCCGACGACATCCCGCAACGGGACATCCGGGGAGTTCCGCTCCGAGATCGGCCGGAGTGGCTCCCCCTCGAAGTCGAGGATGGCCCAGCGCGGCGCTTCCCCGGCGCCGCCCGAAACCTGCAGGATCTGGCCGAGGTGCAGGTCGCCATGGATCCGTTGCAGGGGCCCGGCGCTGCTGCCGTCGAGGCGCTGCAGGAGCCTGTCCAGCGCTTCACCGTAAGGCCCGACGGCGGCTCCGGCCTGCGCCCAGGACTGCCGCACCCGCTGGGCCACACCGGGAGCAATGTCGCCGCCCGGGACGGACTCGGAGGCGACGCCGAGCGTCTGGGCCAGGCGGCGGTGCACCGTGGCGGTGGCGGCGCCGAGCGCGTAGGCCTCGGCGGCGAAGCTCCGGCCGATGGTTGCGGCGTCGACGGCCAGCCGCCAGGCATCCAGCCCGCCGGCGAGAAATTCGTGCGCCACGGCCAGTTCGCCGTGCGCGCGCCGGGCGGCGCCCGGCTCCCCGGCAGGGGTCTCCCATTCACCGGTGACCCAGCCAAGGGTTGCGGGCACCTCAGTGGTGCCCCCTGCCGTCAGGGCAGCTCCGATTTCCACTTCGGGGTTCTGCCCGTCGGAGAGAACCCGGAAGAATTTCAGGATCGCGGCTGATTCGCCGTCATCGATGACCACCGAACTGTTGGATTGCTCCCCGGTGAGGACCTTCACGACGCCGGTCGCCCGGGGCAGGCGGTAGCCGGACTCAACGAGGTGGCCGGACGCGTTCCCGGACGGGCTGCCGCCGCGGAGCCGGATGAGTTCCAGCCACGCCGCGATGAACGCCGGGTCGTGGACGCCGTCGTAAATCCACCGGGCTTCGGGCCCGCCGCCGGCGTCGGCGGCCGCACCGGCGGGGCCTGCTCCGGAGAGCTGGCCGATCAGCGCTGCATCGGCCCCGGCGAGGGGCGAGCGGCGGATGCTGAGCGGGACCTGGACGACGTCGGTCCGGGAGCCGTCCGGCGTCGGGTAGCTCACGGCCAGCAGCAGTACCTCGAGTTCGGCTGCGTCGGGCAAGCCGGGACCGCTCCCGAGGCTCAGTCCCCCGGCGGGCTCGAAGCTGAACGCCGCGCTCTTGACGGGGAACCAGCGCTGGCGCGGAAGCCAGTCGCCGAGCAGGCCGCTCAGGGCGGGGGTAAGCGTGGGTCGGGTCATGTCAGCCTTCGATGGACAGGATAGGCATGGCCTGGGTGTAGGGCGACGCGGGGTTGGAGGCGGCCGAGCGGATCCTCAGCCAGAAAAAGTCGTGGCTGCCCAGGGTCAGCGTCAGGGTGCCGTCCTCCGAGATCCCGGGGAACGCCTGCCCGCCGAACACGTCCCTCAGGCCCCGGCCCGCGAACCGCGGCACCCGCAGGGTGGTGGCGACAGGGTGCTGGGAGAGGTTAAAGGCACACAGGATGGTCTCGCTCTCCTCGCCGGCCGAGTTGCCCTCCGGCAACTCCCGCAGGTAGGCGAGGACCACGTCGTGGTCGGCCTCCACATGCTCGAACCCGCCCAGCCCAAAGGCCGGGTGGTTCTTCCGCACGCTCAGGATCTGCCGGGTCCAGCGCAGCAGCGACCCCGAGTGGGCAGCCTCCGCCTCAACATTGGCCATGCTGTAGTTGTAGACCAGCGACTGGATCACCGGAAGGTACAGCTTGCCGGGGTCCGCGCTGGAGAACCCGGCGTTGCGGTCCGGGTTCCACTGCATCGGGGTCCGGACGGCGTCGCGGTCCTCGAGCCAGATGTTGTCTCCCATGCCGATCTCGTCCCCGTAGTACAGGAACGGGCTGCCGGGCAGCGAGAGCAGCAGGGCGTTGATGAGTTCAATCTCGGAGCGGGAATTGTCCAGCAGCGGCGCCAGCCGCCGACGGATACCGATGTTGGCCCGCATGCGCGGGTCCGGCGCGTACCAGCCGAGCATGGCCGCCCGTTCGTCGGCGGTGACCATTTCCAGCGTGAGCTCGTCGTGGTTGCGCAGGAAAGTGCCCCACTGGGCGCCTTCGGGAATTGCCGGGGTGTCCTTCATCGTCTCGATGATGGGTGCGGCCTTCTGGTCCCGCAGCGCATAGTACAGCCGGGGCATAATCGGGAAGTGGAACGCCATGTGGCATTCCGGTTCCGCTTCGGTGCCGAAGTATTCGACCACTTCAGCGGGCGGCTGGTTGGCCTCCGCGATGATCACGCGGCCCGGGTAGTTGTCGTCGACCATCTTGCGCAGTTTCCGCAGGAATTCGTGGGTCTGCGGCAGGTTTTCGCAGTTGGTGCCCTCTTCTTCGAAGAGGTACGGGATGGCGTCGGCGCGGAAGCCGTCGATCCCCTGGTCCAGCCAGAACCGGACGACGTCGAAGAGGGCGTCGATGACCTTGGGGTTCTCGAAGTTCAGGTCCGGCTGGTGGCTGAAGAAGCGGTGCCAGAAGAACTGGCGCCGGATCGGGTCGAAGGTCCAGTTGGATTCCTCGGTGTCCACGAAGATGATACGCGCATCCTCGTACTTCTCGTCCGTGTCGCTCCAGACGTAGAAGTCGCCAAACGGACCCTCCGGGTCCTTGCGCGACTCCTGGAACCAGGGGTGCTGGTCGGAGGTGTGGTTCAGCGGCAGGTCGATGATGACCCGCACGCCGCGGGCGTGGGCTTCCGCAACGAGACGCTTGAAATCGCTGATGGTGCCGAATTCGTCCAGCACGGAGTTGTAGTCCGAGATGTCGTAGCCGCCGTCCCGGAGCGGGGACTGGAAGAAGGGCGGGAGCCAGAGGCAGTCGACGCCGAGCCACTGCAGGTAGTCCAGCTTCTCGATCAGGCCGTGGAAGTCGCCCGAGCCGTCACCGTTACCGTCGGCGAACCCGCGGACCAGCACTTCGTAGAAGACCGCCTTGCGGTACCAGTGCGGATCGTGCTGGAGGCCGGGCGCGTTCAGTTCAAAGGACCCCTTCGGGCTGAAGTGCTGGTTGGGATTGGTCGGGCTGAAACTCACGCGTGCTGCCTCCGGATGCTAAGAATGTGTGCGGGTTCGACATGGGCGTCCAATCGAACGTAGTTGTACTCCCCCCATTCCCAGCTTTCGCCGGTCAACAGATCATCCACCATGAACCGGCCATTGTGCGTGAGGTTCTCCGGGTCCAGTTCCAGCGCCGCCAGATCCAGCGTCACGGTACTCTCGCGGATGCCGTGCGGATCCACGTTGACGACGATGATCAGGGTGTCCTTCGTGCCGTCGGGGAGGGTCTTGTGCTTCGAATAGACGACGGTGGCATTGTCCGTGCTCTCGTGCACCGTCAGGTTCTGCAGATCCCCCAGGGCGGGGTGGGCGTGCCGGATCGCGTTGAGCCGGGTGATGTAGGGGGCCAGCGTGCGGCCGGATTCGGTGGCCGCGTCCCAGTCACGGGCCTTGTACTCGAACTTCTCGTTGTCGATGTATTCCTCGGCGCCGGGCCGGGCCACGTGCTCGTAGAGTTCGAAGCCGGCGTAGACGCCCCAGATGGGGCTCGCGGTGGCGGCCAGCGCGGCCCGGATCTTGAACGCGGCCGGCCCGCCGTACTGCAGGAATTCGGTCAGGATGTCCGGGGTGTTGACGAAGAAGTTCGGCCGGAAGTAGGCCGGGGATTCGTGGCTGACTTCCTGGAAGTACTCCTCCAGCTCCTCCTTGGTGTTCCGCCAGGTGAAGTACGTGTAGGACTGCTGGAAGCCGGCCCGGCCCAGTGCGTGCATCATGGCCGGGCGGGTGAACGCCTCGGCGAGGAAGACGACGTCGGGGTGCTTCATGTTGACCTTGCCGATCAGCCATTCCCAGAACCACACCGGTTTGGTGTGCGGGTTGTCAACGCGGAAGATCTTGACGCCGTGGCTCACCCAAAGGAAGACAATGCGCAGGATCTCGTTGGAGAGGCCGGCGGGATCGTTGTCGAAGTTGAGCGGGAAGATGTCCTGGTACTTTTTCGGCGGGTTCTCGGCGTAGGCGATGCTGCCGTCGACCCGGGTGGTGAACCACTCGGGGTGGCTTTCGACCCAGGGGTGGTCCGGGGCGGCCTGCAGCGCCAGGTCCAGGGCCACTTCCAGCCCCAGCTGTCCGGCCCGCGCCACAAATGCGTCGAAGTCCTCAAAGGTGCCCAGGTCCGGGTGGATGGCGTCGTGGCCGCCTTCCTTGGCCCCGATGGCCCACGGCGAGCCGGGATCGTGCGGTCCGGCCAGCAGGGTGTTGTTCGGGCCCTTGCGGTGCTGGATGCCGATCGGGTGGATCGGCGGCATGTAAATGATGTCGAAACCCATCGCCGCGACGGCATCGAGACGCCTGGCTGCGGTCCGGAAGTTCCCGGAGGTCCACTCGCCGGTTTCATGGTTGCGCACGGCACCCTCTGACCGCGGGAAAAACTCGTACCAGGCGCCCCGGCCGGCGAGTTCGCGCTCCACCAGCAGCGGGTACGGCTCGGACACGGTGACCTGTTCCCGGATCGGCTGGCGCTCGACGACGGCGGTCACCTCCGGGCTGAACCCGGCGGCGAGGCGTTCCTCGACGGACTTGCCGGCGTCGTTGAGCCCGACGACGGCCATCCGGAGCGTCCGCCGGTCGGCGGACGGGCGGGAGGGGTCCTCGGACGCTTCGGCGAGCAGCGCGGCGCCCTCGGCCAGCATCAGTTCGACGTCGATGCCGGCTTCCACCTTGACCTCGGCGTTGTGGTGCCAGGTCCCGTAGCTGTCATGCCAGGCCTCGATCACGAAGGACCAGGCGCCGGTGGCGGACGGGGTCAGGAGTCCTTCCCAGCGGTCGGTTCCCTGGCCGCGGGGGCCCCGGGGCGGTGCGAGACGGACGCGCTGGCGTTCCTTCCCGCGCGGATCGAGCAGGACGGCGCTCACCCCGAGCCGGTCGTGGCCTTCGCGGAAAGCGGTGGCACCCACCACCAGGGTTTCTCCCACCGTGGCCTTGGCGGGGAACTTCCCGCCGTCGACTGCGGGCTGCACGGCGGTGATCGGAAACCGGCCAAAATGGAGACCCTCCGTGATCAGAGCCTTCGGCTTTTGCTTGGACATGGCACTGCTTCGCGAGTTAGTCGTCACAGCCTCGACGTTAGCGACAAATTGGCGAGATTGCTAAGCCTGCTCCGTTTTTCCGGAGGTTTTCCGGACCCCGGTCCGTCATTTACGCAAATGCGACTGGAAGCCGTGACGAGCCCGCCAGTTGTCGGTTAGTGTTTCGCAGGTGAAGGCAATCCGCAGATTTACCGTCCGAACCGTCCTCCCCGAGTCCATCCGGCCGCTGGCCCGCTTGGCCACCAACCTCCGGTGGTCCTGGCACCGGCCCACACGGGAGCTGTTCAAGGGCCTCAACCCGAAGATCTGGGCCGAAAGCGACCACGACCCGGTGAGCTTCCTCGGCCTGGTCAGCCGCGAGGAGCTGCAGCGGCTCGCCGCCGACCTGGACGTGGTGCGCCGGGTCCACGCCGCTGCCGAGGACCTCGACCGGTACCTCGAACAGCCCCGCTGGTACCAGAGCCTCGGCGACGGCGCACCGGCGTGCATCGCCTACTTCTCCCCGGAATTCGGCATCACCGAAGTGCTGCCGCAGTACTCGGGGGGCCTCGGCATCCTCGCCGGCGACCACCTGAAAGCGGCTTCGGACCTGGGCGTGCCGCTGATCGGCGTCGGACTGCTGTATCAGGCCGGCTATTTCAAGCAGTCCCTGTCCCGCGACGCCTGGCAGCAGGAAACCTATCCGGTCCTGGATCCGGACGGGCTGCCGCTGACCCTGCTCCGCGAGGCCTCCGCCGACGGCAACGGCAAGCCCGTCCAGATCTCCCTGCCACTCCCCAACGGACGGCGGCTGCTCGCGCATGTCTGGCGGGCCGACGTCGGGCGTGTTCCGCTTCTGCTGCTTGACTCCAACGTTCCGGGCAACGACGAAGCCGCGCGCGGCATCACGGACCGGCTGTACGGCGGCGGCGGCGACCACCGCCTTCAGCAGGAGCTGCTGCTCGGCATGGGCGGGGTCAAGGCCCTGCGTGCGTTCCAGAAAATCACCGGCAGCCCCGCGCCGGAAGTGTTCCACACCAACGAAGGCCACGCCGGTTTCCTCGGGGTCGAGCGGATCCAGGAACTGATGGCCGCCGACGAGCCGCTGAGCTGGGAGGAAGCCCTGGCCGCGGGCCGCGCCTCGACTGTCTTCACGACCCACACCCCGGTCCCGGCCGGCATCGACCGTTTTGAAGTCTCGCAGATCCAGCACTTCTTCGACGCCGGGCTGGCCCCCAACGTGCCGGTGGGCAAGATCCTGAGCCTCGGACGCGAGGACTACACCGACGGCAACCCGTTCGTGTTCAACATGGCGGTAATGGGCCTGCGGCTGGCGCAGCGCGCCAACGGCGTGGCCAAACTGCACGGCGTGGTGTCCCGCGGAATGTTCTCCGCGCTGTGGCCGGGATTCGACCACTCGGAAGTGCCCATCACGTCCGTCACCAATGGCGTGCACGTGCCGACCTGGGTGGACCCGCGGGTGTCCGCACTGGCACGGGACCAGTTCGGCGCCGACGCGGAAACGCAGGGCCGCTGGGACCTCGCCTACAACGTCAGCGACGAGGATGTCTGGTCCCTGCGCCGGGAGATGCGCATGTCCCTCGTTGAGGACGTCCGGCGCCGCCTCCGCGCCGCCTGGAAGAAGCGCGGGGCGGCCGACGCCGAGCTCGCGTGGACCGATTCCGTGCTGGACCCTGATGTCCTGACCATCGGCTTCGCCCGGCGTGTGCCGACCTACAAGCGGCTCACGCTGATGCTGCGCGAGCCCGACCGGCTCAAGGCCCTGCTGCTGCACAAGACGCACCCGATTCAGCTGGTTATCGCGGGCAAGTCGCACCCGGCGGACGACGCGGGCAAGAAGATGATCCAGGACCTCGTCCGGTTCACCGACGACCCGGCCGTGCGGCACCGGATCGTGTTCCTGCCCAACTACGACATCGCCATGGCGCGGACCCTGTTCCCGGGGTGCGATGTGTGGCTGAACAACCCGCTGCGTCCGCTCGAGGCGTGCGGAACCTCGGGCATGAAGGCAGCCCTGAACGGATCGCTCAACCTCTCCGTGCTCGACGGCTGGTGGGATGAGATGTTCGACGGCGAGAACGGCTGGGCGATTCCGACCGCCAACAACGACGCATCGCCCGAGGAACGCGATGACATCGAGGCGGCCGCGCTGTACGAGCTGCTGGAGAAGCAGGTCGCCCCGCGCTTCTACGGGCTTACGGTGTCCGACGGCGCCGGCGCGGCAGGGCCCTCGCAGCCCGGCCGGCAGGCGGTCCCCACGCACTGGGTGTCGATGATCAAGCACACCATGTCGCACCTGGGCCCGGCCGTCTCCGCCGACCGGATGCTCAAGGACTACGTCAACGTCCTGTACCGGCCGGCCGCCGTCGCCGGCCGCCGGGCCGGACAGGACAATTTCGCCGAGGCCAAGGCCCTCGCGGCCTGGATTTCCCGGATCCGAGCCGCGTGGCCGCAGATCCAGGTGGAGCATGTGGACTCGGTCGGCGTCTCGGAGGACCCGCAGATCGGCGACATCCTCCAGGTCAACGCCTACGTGGCGCTGCACGATCTCACCCCGGACGATGTGTCCGTAGAGGTGGCATACGGCAGGGCGGAGGACAGCGACGAACTGGCCGACATCACGGTGGCGGAGCTGAAGGCGGCCGAAGACCTTGGCAGGGGCCGGCACCTTTTCAGCGGCACCCTGGTGATCGACCGCTCCGGTTCCTTCGGGTACACCGTCCGGGTGCTCCCCAAGCACGACGCCCTCGCGTCCAAGGCGGAACTGGGCCTGATCGTCAACGCCTGAGCCGCAGGCAGCCGGCGCTGGCGGCATGCGGCTGGCGAGGGCAGCTGGCGCCAGTTGCCAGCTTGCTGGCGCACCAGCCATCAACAGCGCCGCACCCCGGATGGCCGGGGCGCGGCGCTGTGGTTTGTTCCGGCGCTTGTTTTAGTGCCCGGCTACAGGCAGACGGCGATGACGGCCAGGTTCTTGCCGGCGTACCGCTCGGCGTCCTGCAGGATTTCGCAGACGACGCCGAAGGACCGGTCGGAACGGAAGGCGGCCGGGACCTCCCAAATGAAGGTGATCGGGGTCTGGCCGTCGTCGGCGACCGCGTCGGCGAAGTCATGCAGCGAGTCGTTGAGGGCGTCGAGGTTCACGCCGTAGTCCGGCGGGAAGTCCAGCGTCTCGGCGAACGTTTCGAGGACGCTGCGTTTGGTGTCGGCGGCGGGAATCAACACGGCGCGCCGTCCGGCGTCGGCCACGAGCGCCTGCAGTTCCTCGTTGGTCCAGGTGTCCGCGGAGTAAATTTTCAAGGGTTCCCTACTTGCCTTCGACGATGAATTTGAACGAGTTGTAGTGGTCCGGAGTGTAGTACTTTTCGCCGGCTTGGCCGGCCACGATCCGGCGGGCTCCGCGGTCCGATTCACCCGGGGTTTTGACCGTGTATTCCTTGTAGTAGCCGGAGGATTTCCGCGGAAGAATCCGCTCGAAATTTCCAAACGTGACGTCATCCCGGGTATAGGGATACGGGCCGCCCCGGGCGATGAGCGCCAGGGTCTCGCGGGCTTCGGCGGGAAGCTCGGAGGCCCTGACCTCCGGCAGCCCGGACTGGTTGGCAATGGCGCGCGGCGGGGCCGGGGCGGGCGCAGCAGGCTCCGCGGTGCTGGGCTGGGCCCGGCCCGGCTGTGCTGCCGGGCCCGTTGCGGCGGTGCTGCTGCCGGAACTGGTGGTTCCGGCCCCGGGCGGGGTTCCCGTCGTCGGGACACCTGCCAGGACGAACGCCAGCACTGCGAGTGCGGCCAGCAGGGCAAGCAGGGCCGTCAGCCGCTGGACCTTCATTGTGAGTTTCCTTCTGAATCCAAGGCCGGGCTAGGTGCGGTAGATGCTGATGGAATTGGCCTGCACGACGTCCCGTTCCCCGGAAGCGACCCGGACGCCCTGGCGCAGGTCGTGGAGCCCGGAGGTGGTCAGGCGCAGTTCGAAGAGCCGGTTGCCGGTCCCGTCCTCATTGCTGAGCCGCGGCAGCGTGACCTTGACGTCCCTGGCGTCGCCGTTGACCACGACGAGGCCGTCCATGTGGCCGTCGTCGGAACCGAGCAGGAGCTGCACCACCCGGTACCCCGGATCCTGCCAGCGCTCTCCGGCCATCGGCTCGCCATGTTCGTCGAACCAGTGGAAGTACGACTGCAGTTCGCGCGTCGGGTAATCATGCGGCTGACCGGCCAGGAATTCCTTGCGGGCCCGGATCACTCGCTTAGTGGTGCGGAGCATGGAGTGTGATTCGGGAGTGCTGGTCCAGTCGATCCAGTTGATGGGGTTGTCCTGGCAGTAGGCGTTGTTGTTGCCCTGCTGGGTCCGGGCGATCTCGTCGCCGGCGGTGATCATCGGAACGCCCTGGGAAATCATCAGCGAAGCCATCAGGTTGCGGCTGGACTGCGCACGTTTGGCCAGGATGTCCTCGTCCTCCGTGGGACCCTCGAAGCCGTGGTTGTAGCTGCGGTTGTCTCCGTGGCCGTCACGGTTCTGTTCGCCGTTGGCCTCGTTGTGCTTGCGGTCGTAGGACACGAGGTCAGCCAGGGTGAAGCCGTCATGGGCGGTGACGAAGTTGAGCGAAGCGAGCCGGGACCGGCCGGATGGCTCAAACAGGCGCGCGGAACCGGAGAGCGCGTCCGCCAGACGCGCCACCGAGCCGCCCTGCCCGCCGGCGTCGATCGCGGCGCGGTCCGCAAGCCAAAAGCTGCGGACGGCGTCGCGGAAGTGATCGTTCCAGTCCACCCAGCCCGCCGGGAAACGGCCGGTCTGCCAGCCGCCGTAACCGACGTCCCAGGGCTCGGCGATGAGCTTCGTCGCGGACAGCACCGGATCGGCTCCGACCGCGACCAGGAACGGGTGCCGCGGATCGAACTCGTTGGCAGCGTTCCGCGCCAGCGTCACCGCAAGGTCGAAGCGGAAGCCGTCGATGTGGAACTCCGTCACCCAGTACCGCAGCGAATCCAGCACCAGCTGCACCACGCGGGGATCACCGAAGTTTAGGCTGTTGCCGCATCCGGTGGTGTCCACGTATCTGCCGTGGCCGTCATTGCGGTAGTACGTCATCTCGCCGAGGCCACGGAAGCTGAGCGCCCGGCCGTCCCTGCCGCCCTCGGCCGTGTGGTTGTAGACGACGTCCAGGATGACTTCGATGCCAGCGGCGTGCAGGAGTTTGACCATGCCCTTGAACTCGTCCTGGACGGCCTGGGCGCCCGCAGCCTGAGCTGCCTGCGTGGCGTAGCCGGGGTGCAGGGCGAAGAACGCGGCCGTGTTGTAGCCCCAGTAGTTGGTCATTCCGAGATTCTGCAGGTGTGGTTCGTCCACGTGGAAGTGCACCGGAAGGAGCTGGACGGCGGTAATGCCCAGCGCGATCAAGTGCTCGATCATGGCCGGGTGCGCCAGCCCGGCATAGGTGCCCTGGAGGTGCTCGGGAACGTCCGGGTGGAGCTTGGTCTGGCCGCGGACGTGGGCCTCGTAGATGATCGTGTTGCGCCACGGAATCCTGGGACCGCGGTCGTGGCCCCAGTCGAAGCCGCTGTGCACCCTGACGCTTGTAATGAAATCCTCGCGCTCGTCCACGGCGCGGCCGTAGGGGTCCAGCAGCAGCGGCTGCTCACCGCCGGCGTCGAAATCCGGGGCGGGCATGGACAGCGGGAGGGCCTCGTGGTCCGGGGTGGCCCGGAAACCGTAGCGCGAACCGGTCGGGATGCCTTCGACGATGCCGTGGTGCACGCCGTCGGACACGTTTGGCAGGGTCTTCAACTGCCAGGTGCCGCCGGGAGCCTGATAGGCGATCTCCAGGGTCGTCACTCCCGGCGCGTAGACAGCGACATTAGCTAAGGCACCCCGAGGATCGTCCATTGCCGGCGAACCGGTGTTCGGATCGCTGAGTCCCAGCGGAAACGCACGCGAGGCGTCTACGGTGGAAGCTGTGTCTACGTAGGGCATAACCATTGCTTAAAGTTTAGCGGGACCGAACAAATAGCCCCTGATTCCGTTTTCCTGACGAAGTGCAGTTTACGGAATGGCGGCGTTGCATACTGGAACCGGCGCCAAAATTTGGAGGTAATTGTGCGGATTGCACTCGCTCAAATCATTACCGGACGCGATCTAGCCGGAAATCTTGCCCTCGTGGAGGACTATGCGGCCCGCGCCAGGGCCGGCGGCGCTGAGCTGGTGGTGTTCCCCGAGGCCACGATGCGGGCCTTCGGTAACTCGCTGCTGGACATCGCGGAACCGCTGGACGGCCCATGGGCTGCCCGGGTGCGCACCATTGCGGCGGAACAGGACATCGTGATCGTCGCGGGCATGTTCACACCCGGTGCCGCGGGCGACGGCGCCAAAGTGCGCAACACGCTGCTGGTCACCGGCAGCGGGGTGGAGGCCAGCTATGACAAGATCCACCTCTTCGATGCCTTTGGTTTCGCGGAATCGGACACCGTGGACGCCGGGACGGAGCCCGTCACCTTTGAGTTCGACGGCGTGACGTTCGGCTTGGCCACCTGCTACGACATCCGTTTCCCGGACCTGTTCACCGAGAACGCGGACCGCGGCGCCGAGGTGAACATTGTGTGCGCCTCCTGGGGCTCCGGTCCCGGCAAAGCCGAGCAGTGGAAGCTCCTGGCCCGCGCCCGTGCCGCGGATTCCACCACGCTGGTCCTGGCCTGCGGCCAGGGCGACCCGGCCAGCCAGGGACTCCAGTCCAAGGGCGCGGCGCCCACCGGCGTCGGGCACTCCCTTGTCGTGTCACCTTTCGGTGAGGTCCTGGAGGAGCTCGACGGCGCCCCGGGGCTGCTGTTCGCCGACCTGGACCCCGCCGTCGTCGAGGAAGCCCGCGCCAAGCTCCCGGTCCTCGCCAACCGCCACAAGTTCTAAGCCTGCCACGGGGCTTGCCTTGGCGGCTTTCGCGGACGCCAGCGCCTTGCCGTCACTCTGACGCGGCGCTTTCAGCCTGGCGACGCGCGGCTTCCCTGACGCGTCCGAATACCCGTAGCGCCAGAAGAGCTTGCGCGTCACAGGAACGTTTGCGCGTCGCAGGAGAGGGGCTGCGCGCTTCCAGGAACGTTGGCGCGTCCTGTCTAGCGCTCCACGCAAGACCCCGGCGCCCGCCTGAACATCCGGCACCGCGCCCCAAGGTACGTCAGGCCAGAACCGCTCCCCTGATGCCGCGGATTAAATGCCTACGCTCCCCCACGAGACGTGAGGGAGCGTATGGGCATTGCGCGCCAAAAGTGCGGGAGCGCTTGGGCATTGCGCGCCAAAAGTGCGGGAGCGTATGGGCATTGCGCGCCAAAAGTGCGGGAGCGTCAGAGCCGTAACTTGCGGGGACTACTTGGCGGAGCGCTGCCGGGAGATCTCGTAGAGGGAGATGCCGACGGCCATGGAGGCGTTGAGCGACTCCATTGCGGAGTCGATCGGGATTGAAACGATCTGGTCGCAGTTTTCGCGGACCAGGCGGCTGAGGCCCTTGCCCTCGGAACCAACGACGAGGCAGACCGGCTCGGTGGCCAGGGCGAGGTCGGGCAGCGAAACGTCGCCGTCGCCGTCGAGCCCCAGAACATAGATGCCCATGTTCTTGAAGGCCTTCAGCGTGTTGTTCAGGTTGGCTGCGCGTGCCACCGGAACGCGGACGGCTGCGCCGGCGCTGGTCTTCCAGGCCGAGGCGGTGACGCCGACGGAGCGGCGCTCCGGCACGATGACGCCGTGGCCGCTGAAGGCCGAGACCGAGCGGATGATGGCGCCAAGGTTGCGCGGATCGGTGATGCCGTCGAGCGCGACGAAGAGCGGCGCATTGCTGACGTGGCCCTTCTTCCAGCTCTCAAGGGTCTCCTCGGCCAGCTCGAAGGCGTCCTGGTATTCGTACGGCGGGATCTGCAGCACAAGGCCCTGGTGGATGGCGTCGTCGGTCATCCGGTCCAGCTCGGGCTTGCCGGTTTCGAGCAGCGGGATGCCCCGTTCGGCGGCCAGCTTGAGGGACTCCTTGACCCGGTCGTCCATCTCGATGCGGATGGCGACGTGCAGGGCCTTGGCCGGGATGCCGGCGCGCAGTGCCTCGACCACGGAGTTGCGTCCGGTGACGACTTCCTCGGTGGCACGGCCCTTGGGGCCGGAGCGTGCGCCGGCGCTGCGCGGGGCGCCCGGCCGTTTGGCTGCGGAGCGTTCCGCGAGCTGCTTGTTCTTGTGAGCCTTGTGGTAGGGACGGTCCTCCGCCTTGGGAGTCGGGCCCTTGCCTTCGAGAGCCTTGCGGCCGTGACCGCCGGTTCCGACGCTGGGGCCCTTCTTCATTTTGACCGACCGGCGACCGTTGTTGGCCATAAGTTTCACCCTTTTAGATACGCGATTCGTTAATAAGTCTGAACTCCAGTCTACTGACTCGGGTTAAATCCTGAACCGCAGGGTCAGCCGGGGCCCAATCCGGGCGCCGGAATGGTGCCGGATCCGGGCCGGAAGGGCGCCGGAACGGCGCCGGAACGGCTCGGGAACGGCGCCGGATCAGCCCCGCTTGAGGCTCCAGCTTGCGCCGTCCGCGCCGTCCTCGACGACGACGCCGGCGGCGGCGAGCGTATCGCGGATGGAGTCCGAGGCGGCCCAGTCCTTGTTGGCGCGGGCCAGGGCGCGGGCGGCCAGTTGCGCTTCGACGAGGACGCCCAGGGCCGTGCTGCCCTGTTCGTCAACCTCCGGTCCGGCGGTATCGCTGATACCCAGCACACGCAGCATGTCGTTGACGCTGAGGAGCGCCTGCCGGGCGGCGTCGAGTTCCCCGGCGGTGAGGGCGGTGTTTCCGGCGCGGACGGTTTCGTGGAGCACCGCCAGGGCCTGCGGGACGTTGAGGTCATCGTCCATCGCGGCCGCGAAAGCGTCGGGGACGGCGCCGTAGCTGGCGAAGCCGTAGCCTGCAGGGGTGCCGCCGTCGACGCCGGCAAGTGTCCGGACGGCGCGGCCGATGAAGCCGTCGATGCGTTCCACCGCGGCGCCGGCCTCCTGCAGGGACGTCGGCTGGTAGTCCAGCACCGAGCGGTACTGCGCCTGGCCGAGGTAGTAGCGGACCACCCGCGGTGACGCGCCTTCCAGCATTTCGGCCGGGCTGACGGTGTTGCCGATCGACTTGGACATCTTCTCACCGGCGTAGGTGACCATGCCGTTGTGCATCCAGAAGTTGGCGAAGCCGTGGCCGGCCGCCTGGGACTGGGCCATCTCGTTTTCGTGGTGCGGGAACCTCAGGTCCAGCCCGCCGCCGTGGATGTCGAACTCGGGGCCGAGGTATTTGGTGACCATTGCGGAGCACTCCAGGTGCCAGCCCGGCCGGCCGGCGCCCCACGGCGAGGCCCAGCTCGCCGTCGCCGGCTCGCCTGCTTTGTGGCCCTTCCAGAGCGCAAAGTCACGCGGGTCCTTCTTCCTGTTGCTGAACTGGGCCTCGACGTCCGGGGCCCCCTGCATGTCGTCGATCTTCTGCCGGGTCAGTGAGCCGTACTTGTCCCAGGAGCGCACGTCGAAGTACACGTCCCCGGAGTCATCAAGGGCGGGGTAGGCGTGGCCGCGGTCGATCAGCTGCTGGATCAGGGCGTGCATTTCCGGGATGTGGCCGGTGGCGCGCGGCTCATAGGTGGGGCGGGAAACGCCGAGGGTGTCGTAGGCCTTGAGGAATTCCTGCTCGTAACGGTAGGCCAGCGCCCACCATTCCTCCTCGCGGACAGTGCCCGGCTCGCCCTCAAAGTCAGGGGCGAAGGAATCGGCCGACTTGGCCAGGATCTTGTCATCGATGTCGGTGACGTTGCGGACCACCGTGACGCGGAATTGCCGGTACTGCAGCCAGCGGGTGAGCTGGTCGAAGGCGATGGCGGAGCGGATGTGCCCGACGTGCGGCATGCCCTGCACCGTGGCGCCGCAGTAGTACAGGCTCACTTTGCCCGGAACGAGGGGGACGAAGTCGCGGACTTCGGCGGATGCAGTGTCATAGAAGCGCAGGGTCACCGCTCCAGATTAGCCGATGGGGCCCCGGACCTGGCGTGCGGGCTGCCCGGCGGGACTACTTGCAGTGTTCGCCGATCTTGTTCATTTGTTCGGCGAGTTGTTTGTCCTGTTCGGCGCTCTTGGCCCCGAGGGACGTGCCGGAGACTGCTTTCATGATGTCGGCCATCTTCTGGATCGGGGCCGCCACCTCGGGCGCCACCTTGTCCGCGACTTCCTGGTAGTGCTTTGAGATCTGTTCAGCCTGCTGCTGCTGGTTTCCGGTGGGGACGAACGTGTCCTCATTCAGGAACGCGCAGCTGTCCGGGATGTTCATTTTCGGGGTCCCGGCGCAGCCGGTGAGCAGCAGTCCGGCCATAAGTACGACGGCGGGCAGCAGCTTCTTCACGGCGGGTCTCCTGGTGTTATGGAAAGGCATATGTCCGTTAAGCCTAGGCGACGGACGTCGGGGACGCCGCGACGGACGGGTAGACGAGGGCCGTAGCCGTGGCCGAGATCCCTTCGCCGCGGCCGGTGAAGCCGAGACCGTCGCTGGTGGTTGCCGAGACGCTGACCGGGGCGCCCGCGGCCGCACTTAGGACGCGCTGTGATTCCTCCCGGCGCGGCCCGAATTTCGGCCGGTTGGCAACGAACTGCACGGCAATGTTCCCGATCTCGAAGCCCGCGGCGCGGACGATCCGCGCAGCCTCGGCCAACAGGGTCACGCCGGAGGCCCCGGCGTACTCCGGGCGGTCGGTGCCGAAGTGCGTCCCGAGGTCACCGACGCCGCAGGCGGAGAACAGGGCATCGGCGGCGGCGTGCGCGACGGGGTCGCCGTCGGAGTGGCCGGACAGTCCGCGCTCCCCGTCCCACAACAGCCCACCGAGCCAGAGCGGTTGGGGCGCGTCCTCGGGCGCGTAGGCGTGGACGTCGATGCCGATGCCGGTCCGCGGGATGGGTGGCAGCGGGGTGTTCTGGGTTCCGGACATGCTCAGCCTTCCACCCAGCGGGCGCCCAGCGGTCCCTCGAGGAGCCCCTCGGCGATGATCAGGTCCAGCGGCGTGGTGATCTTCAGCGACTGGCTGGCGCCGCGCACCGCGTGGACCGGGACACCCAGGAGTTCCACCAGCATGGCGTCGTCGGTAACGGCCGCTGCCTGGCCGGCGTCGAACCCTGACGCGGCCTCGTGGGCACGTTTCAGGGTGGCCAGTTCGAAGCCCTGCGGCGTCTGCACTGCCCGGAGGGTTTCCCGGGCTGCGGTACCGGTGACGAGCTCCGGGGCGATCGAGGCGCCGTCGCCGGTTGTCGGTGTCACCGTCTTGACCGTGTCCACCACAGGGATGACCGGGATGACGGCCAGGGCGCCGGCCGCAAGGGCGTGGGAGACCCGGCGGAAGACACCCTCGGGCGTCAGGGCACGGGCGGCGTCATGGACCAGGACGGCTTCCGTGGCAGGCAGCAGCGCCGCCAGCGCGGCCCGGACCGATTCGGCGCGGCTTGCGCCGCCGTCAACAACGGTCACCACGGGGATCTGCACGCCGTCCCCCGGGGCGCCCGGGTGCCCGCGCTCCACTTTGAGTTCCTGCTCGAAGGCCGCACAGAGCGCCCGGACTTCCCGATCCCCGGGCGGGATGGCGATGCAGATCTGCTGCGCGAGGCCTGCAGCGGCGACACCGCGCAGGGCGTGGGTGAGGATGCTGTCCCCGCCCAGCGGAACCTTGGCTTTTGGCAGGCCGTAGCCCAGCCGCTGGCCGGAGCCGGCGGCGACGACGATGACTGCGGTGACGGGAGTTCTCGATGCAGAGTCCATGCGCACAAGACTACGTCGCGGCGGCCCGGGCATCCCGTTGCGCTATCACTCCGGGTCCTAAACGGGCCCCCAGAGGGACCGGACCTGATAGGGCAACCCGCCGGCCGGGCCTGAAGAGGGCGAAAAGAAACCCCGGCAGCGTTGCGCTACCGGGGTTCGATTCTCGTCTGTTCAACTCCTGTTAGGAAGCCAGGACCTCGTCGAGAACGCTTGCGGCCTTCTCTTCATCGGTCTTCTCAGCAAGCGCCAGTTCTGAAATCAGAATCTGGCGTGCCTTGGCCAGCATGCGCTTCTCCCCTGCGGAGAGACCCCGATCGTGATCACGGCGCCACAGGTCGCGAACGACCTCTGCCACCTTGATGACGTCACCGGAAGCAAGCTTTTCCAGGTTTGCCTTGTAGCGACGTGACCAGTTGGTGGGTTCTTCGGTGAACTCGGCCCGCAGCACTTCAAACACGTGCTCCAGACCTTCTTTGCCCACCACATCCCGGACGCCAACCAGATCAACGTTTTCTGCTGGAACTTCAATGGTCAGATCACCCTGAGCCACCTTGAGCTTGAGATACATCTTCTCTTCGCCCTTGACAGTGCGCATCTTGATTTCTTCAATTTTCGCTGCACCGTGGTGAGGGTAAACTACTGTCTCGCCGACCTCAAAAACCATGTGGACATTCCCCTTTCCCGCAGACCAGTTTATCACGGTTAAGGCATACAACTACGACACAAGACGCCCAAGAACCGCATGAATACGGGGAAAATGGCCTTAATCGGGCCCCTTGGACCCCTTGACGAACCCGGATATTAGTGCATGGGCGCTCCCTTTGCCAAGGGCGCAGACCCTCCCCGGGCGCCTGCCGGTGCAACCGCCGACGGCATTGTGCACCGCATTGTGTACGGCCGGAATCATCGTTTGGCGCGGATTGCCGATAGGCTATGGCTGAATAATGTTCCAAGACTCTCAAGGGGTGCGTGACGTGGGTTTCACTGCGATGAACCGGGGCCAGCGCGGCAAGCTGGCAATGGCAACGGCTGTTCTGGGGGTCGGCCTGCTGTCCGTAACTGGCTGCAGCTACATCAACCCCCAGGCGACGTCCGCGCAGTACGCGGCTTCGGACGGAATCCAGGCCAACGTCGGTCCGTTGCAGCTGCGGAACATGATGATCATCTCCGCCGGCGAGGACAAGCCCGGCCGGGTGATCGGCGCTGTTTACAACTCCTCCTCCGAGGATGTGAAACTGACCATCGCCGGTTCCGGTGGTTCCCAGACCCAGATCCCGGTCAAGCAGAACTCCTACGCGCTGCTCAACGATTCCAGCAATGAGGCCATCCTGAGCAGCACGGGCGGCGTTCCCGGGTCCCTCGTCGAGGTCAGCATCACCGAGGACGGCACCAACCAGAACGCCAAGGTCAACGTTCCGGTGCTGGACGGCACGATCGCCGACTACAAGCAGTACCTCCCGGCCGGCAGCGAGCCGACAGGCACGGCCACGCCGACGTCGACCCCGTCGCCGACGGCCAGCGCGAACCACTAGCGCGAACCACCAGCTTCCACACAAAAGGAGGGGCTCCCGGTCAGGGTGCCCCTCCTTTTTGCGTGTTGTCCGGTTGCCGGCCTGCGGGAGTTAGGGCTCGAACTTGTAGCCCAGCCCGCGGACCGTGATCAGGTGCCGCGGCGCCGAGGGATCCGGCTCAACCTTGCTGCGCAGCCGTTTGACGTGCACATCCAGGGTCTTGGTGTCCCCCACATAGTCCGACCCCCAGACCCGGTCGATCAGTTGCCCGCGGGTCAGGACCCGGCCGGAGTTCCGCAGCAGCATTTCCAGCAGCTCGAATTCCTTCAGCGGCAAGGAGACCGGTTCGCCGCTGACGGTCACCACGTGCCGCTCGATGTCCATCCGCACCGGCCCCGCCTGGACGGTGCTGGACACCAGTTCCTCGGGCTCGCCCTGGCGGCGCAGCACGGCCCGGACCCGGGCCACCAACTCCCGGGACGAGTACGGCTTGGTGACATAGTCGTCGGCGCCGAGCTCCAATCCCACCACCTTGTCGATCTCCGCGTCCTTGGCCGTCAGCATGATGACCGGGACGGACGAGCGCTGCCGCAGTTGCCGGCAAACCTCGGTGCCCGACTGTCCGGGCAACTGCAGATCGAGCAGCACCAGGTCGGCGCCGTTGCGGTCGAATTCGGTGATGGCGTCGAGCCCGTTGTCCACCACCTCCACCTCGAACCCTTCCTTGCCCAGTAGGTAGGACAGCGGGTCGCTGAACGACTCTTCGTCCTCGACAATCAGAATCCTGCTCAAGCGGTAGCTCCTTGCTCGTGGACGCCGGCGGCGTCACTTCGTAGTGTTCTGGGATTCTGGGAGGGGCCGTGGGGCGCGGGCTGGACGTCCGCTCGTGCCGCCGGCTGGCGTGCCGGGGGAACGCCGTCGACTTCCTGGCCTTCGAGTTCCGGCAACCGGATGGTGAAGGTGGAGCCCTGGCCGGGTTTTGACCACAGGGTCACCTCGCCGCCATGGTTGGCGACGACGTGCTTGACGATACTCAGGCCAAGGCCGGTGCCGCCGGTATGCCGGGACCGGGCGGCGTCGACGCGGTAGAACCGTTCGAAGACGCGCTCCTGGTCCTCCGGCGAGAGCCCCTCGCCCTGGTCTGTCACCGAGACCGCAACGAGGCCGTCTTTGGTCCGGATGCCCACTCCGACCCGAGTGTTCTCCGGGGAGTAGCGGATGGCGTTGTCGATCAGGTTCCGCAGCGCCGTCACCAGCAGGTCCTGGTCGCCGTAGACCATTGCGTCCGTGTGGCCGCCGACGACGAGTTCGATGTTCTTGCTTTCCGCCGGCAGCTGGGAACGGTCCACGGCCTCGGACACCACCGTGTTGATGTCAACTGCCCGGCCCTGCTGGTTAACGTTGGTGCCCTGCAGCCGGGAGAGTTCGATGATGTCCTGCACGAGAGCGGCCAGCCGGGCGGATTCCTTGTGCATCCGCTGGGCGAAGCGCCGGACGGCGGCCGGGTCATCCGCCGAGGATTCGAGCGCCTCCGCCAGCAGCGAGATGGCCCCTACCGGCGTCTTCAATTCATGCGAGACGTTAGCCACGAAGTCGTTCCGGACTTCCTCGGTCCGGGTGAATTCGGTCCGGTCGTCGGCTAGCAGAAGGATGTACTCCTCAGCGACCATGGCCGCACGCACCTGGACAATGATGGTGCCCTGCCCCAGCGGACCGCGCGGCAGTTCGAGCTGCTTTTCCAGGATGACACCGTCGCGCCGCACTTTGGCCGTCATTTCCAGCAGCTGTTCGTGGACCAGCGTGTGCCCGCGGACCAGCCCGTAGGCATAGGCGGCGGGACTGGCCCGGACGACGCCGTCAATCGCGTCCACCACCACGAAGGCCCGGCCGATGACGGCCAGAACTTGGGCGGCTCCCTCTGGAATCGACGGGTCCTCGAACTCGACGTCCACGAGTTTGCGCTGCTGCTCGCTGACCCTGAACGCGAGCACGCCGAAGATGCCAAGCGACAGGCCGACCAGGCCGGCGATCACGCCGATGAGCATTGGATCCACGGCTCCAGCTTATGCTCTGCCCCGCTTCAGAAACTGACATCTACCGCTATTCGTGCTTCGGTTCAGCTAACGTTCACCTATTGGGGCGTAACAGTTCACCGGACGCTGAAAGACTCGACAGTTGAAGCGACGACAGGTGAACAGAAACGGACCGGCCACTTTGGTGGCCGCCATTTCCGAGGAAAGGACGCACACGTGCGCAAGGTTTTTCAGGAAGAGCTCACCCAGGTAGGGGAACAGCTCGTCGAAATCTCAAAGCTGGTCAGTGAAGCCATAGAGAAAGCGACGACGGCTTTCGCCGGCGCTGACATCGATCTGGCCGAGGACGTCATCGCTGCCGATGCACGGATCGATTTCCTGCAGAACAGCCTCGACGAGCGCGCCATCGACATCCTCGCCCTGCAGGGCCCCGTGGCGAGCGACCTGCGCATGATCGTGGGCTCCCTGCGGATGAGCGCCTCGCTGGAACGGATGGGCGACCTCGCCCGCCACCTCGCGCAGCTCGCGCGTCTCCGTTATCCTGCCACGGTGGTTCCCGCCCAGCTCCGTGAGACTTTCAGCAGCTTCGCCGAGCAGGACCTGCTGATCGCCGAGAAGCTCACCGTCCTGCTGGAGACCCGCGACCTCGGCGTGGCCCGGGACATCATGAAGGCCAACGCGGCCGTGAACGATCTGCACCTGAGCGTCTTCAAGGCGATCGCCCGCAGCGACTGGCAGGAGTCCCCGGCCACGACCGTCGACGTCGCCCTCGCCAGCCGCTACTTTGAGCGTTTCGCGGACCACGGCGTCTCCGTGGCGCAGAAGGTCACCTACCTGGTCACCGGCGCCTGGCAGCCGAGCGGCATCGAACACAGCTAGCCCTGTCCCGCGGCGGGTCAACAGCGCTGGACAGCAGAACGTACGACGCCGGCCGGTCACCTTAAGAGGTGGCCGGCCGGCGTCGTTCATTCCGGGTCAGGTGAAGAGCTACTTCTTGCCCTGGTTCGCGACGGCCAGGATGGCCTCGGCGGCGGCGTCGGGATCGAGGTAGGTGCCGCCCGGGTTCAGCGGCGTGAAGTTGTCGTCGAGCTCGTAGACGAGCGGGATGCCGGTGGGGATGTTCAGCCCGGCGATCGCTTCGTCGCTGATGCCGTCAAGGTGCTTGACGAGGGCGCGCAGCGAGTTGCCGTGGGCCGTCACCAGGACGGTCTTGCCGGCCTTGAGGTCTTCCTTGATGTCGGATTCCCAGTAGGGCATCAGGCGGACGAGGACGTCCTTGAGGCACTCGGTGCGGGGCAGCGCATCACCAAGGTCCGCATAGCGCGGATCGTTCGCCTGGGAGAACTCGGAATCGTCGGCCAGGGGCGGCGGCGGGGTGTCGTACGAGCGGCGCCAGGTCATGAACTGCTCTTCGCCGTACTCGGCGAGGGTCTGGGCTTTGTCCTTGCCCTGCAGTGCACCGTAGTGGCGTTCGTTGAGCCGCCAGTCCCGCTTCACCGGGATCCAGCCGCGGTCAGCCTTGTCGAGCGTCATGTTGGCAGTGTTGATGGCCCGCTTCAGCAGCGACGTGTAGACGATATCCGGCAGGATGTTGTGCTCCACGAGAAGCTCGCCGCCGCGGATCGCCTCGGCGCGGCCCTGGTCGTTGAGGTCAACGTCCACCCAGCCGGTGAACAGGTTCTTGGCGTTCCATTCGCTGTGGCCGTGGCGCAGCAGAATCAGCTTGTAAGTCATGGTTTTCATCCTAGCGGAGCGATCCCGGCCGGCGCCGAGCGTTACACCGCCCGCGCCACACTCCAACGCGGGGTCACGTGTCGCCCATCCCGGGGGCTCCATGGGCCGGATCCGACCCCGCGTTGGAGGATCGCGGTGGAGGGATAGTGTTGACTTGTGGTGCAGAAGGCTGAGCGGGTGGCGTCCCCGCGGAACCAGGGCGTGGAAAAACGCGGTGTGGCGAACAGCGGACCGCGCGCCGGCCGTCCGGTGGGGAATATTACCCGCGGCACCACCAACCCCAACCGGATGCGGCGGCTGGACCGCTGGCTGACCGGCCCGCAGGCCTGGCGGCTGCGCACGGCGGCCGATCCCCTCGTGGTGGATCTGGGCTACGGCGCTTCGCCGGCCACCGCCGTCGAACTCTTTGACCGGCTGTCCGCCATCCGGCCCGATGTGCGGGTGGTCGGAGTGGAAATCGAGCCGGAACGGGTCCGCCTGGCCAAGGAACTGGAACGGCCCGGGCTGAGCTTCCAGCTGGGCGGCTTTGAGCTGCCCGTGTCCGGCCGGCCCGTCCTGGTGCGGGCGTTCAATGTGCTGCGGCAGTACGAGGAAGCCGACGTCGCGGCTATCTGGCGGCTGGTGCAGGGGCGCCTGGCCCCGGATGGACTGTTCATTGACGGCACCTGCGACGAGATCGGCCGCCGGGTCACCTGGGTGGCGCTCGACGCCGAGCGGCCCCTGAGCCTGAGCCTGTCCATGCGGTTCGGCAGTTTTGTCCTGCCGTCGGAAGTGGCCGAGCGGCTGCCGAAAGCCCTCATCCACCGGAACGTGCCGGGCGAGAGGATCCGGGCTTTCCTGCAGGCAATGGACAAGTCCTGGCTGGAGGCTGCCCCGCTCGCCTCGTTCGGCAGCCGGCAGCGCTGGACGGCTATGTGCCGTTCACTGCGCGACGGCGGCTGGCCGGTTCAGGACGGCCCGTCCAGGTGGCGGCTGGGTGAGCTGACGGTGGGCTGGGAAGCGGTGGCGCCGGGTCTATAGCGGGCGGGGTCTATTGCTGCAGGGTCACCAGGGGCCGTAGGGACCGGCGTTGCGGCTCCCGCCGCGGCCCGCATCGTTGACGGCCGGGCGGACATCGGCGAGGTAGACGGACGCTGCCGTCACGGCGACAAGCCCGAACAGTCCCAGCGGACCCAGGATGCCGCCTCCCCCGCCGCCTACCAGGGAGAGCACCCCCACCGCGAGGGCACCGCCGGTGAGGGCCAGCCAGAACGTCTTGGTGCGTTTGGACACCGCTTCAAAGGCGTTCCCCTTGTGCCGGAGGCAATCGAAGAACGCCCAGACTTCAAGGGCCAAGGCTACGAGGGCCAACAAAAAGTAGATCCCGGTCTCGACAAAGTCAATTAGCGCTTTTCCGTCCATCACCCCAGCCTAGCGGGACAAGCCCGCGAGGGCCTGCTCCAAATCGGCCCAGAGGTCCTCGACGTTTTCAATCCCGACGCTCAGCCGGACGAGGTTGTCCGGCACACTGACAGGTTCGGCCGTATGCCGGCGGCGCCGTTCGATCAGGGACTCGACGCCGCCCAGTGAGGTGGCCGGCAGCCACAGCTTCAGGGCCCGGATCATCCGGTCCGCCGCGTCCGCTCCGCTGAGGCCCCCGCCGGCGATGGGAGCCATTTCGATGCACAGTATCGAGCCGAAGCCCTTCATCTGGCTCTTGGCCCGTTCGTGGCCGGGATCCGAGGCCAGGCCCGGGAACCGGATGCTGCTGACGCTGGGGTGCGTGCTCAACCGTTCGGCCAGTACCGCCGCCGAGGCCTGCGAACGCTCGACACGCAGGGCCAGGGTGCGCAGGCCGCGCAGCGCCAGCCAGGCCTCGAAGGGCCCGGCGATCCCGCCATGGATGGTGCGGTGGTGCAGCAGCGAGGCGCGGAGCCCGGCGTCGGATGTCACCAGCGCGCCCAGCACGACGTCGGAATGACCGGAGAGGTACTTGGTCACCGAATGCAGGACGACGTCGGAACCCAGGGCCAGCGGCTGCTGCACAAGCGGGGTGGAGAAGGTGTTGTCCGTCACGACGACGGCGCCGGCCCGGTGCGCGGCGGCGGTCAGGGCGCGGATGTCCGCGACGCCCAGCATCGGGTTGGTGGGGCTCTCCAGCCAGAGCATGCTGGCGGGCAGTCCGTCCGCCGGCGCGAGCTGCGCCAGGACGGCGTCGGTGTCGGCGATGTCCACCGTGCGCAGTTCCAGGAAGCCCTTCTCGGCGAGTTCCGTGGCCATCACCAGGGATCCGGCGTAGCTGTGCGAGGGCATTACCAGCACTCCCCCGGCCGGAACCAGCGAGAGGGCTGAACTGACGGCGGCGAGGCCGGAGGCGTAGAGCAGGCCGGGGAGTTCGGCGCCCTCAAGCTGGCCGAGGGCTTCCTCGAAGGGGTCCCAGGTGGGGTTGGAGTACCGCCCGTAGCCGCGGTCGCCGTCGCCCAGCGGTCCCGTGCCGAAATAGGTGGAAGACAGCACCAGCGGAGGGTTGACCGGCGCATCGCGTACACGCGGCGGGCGGCCCGCCGCCACAACGACTGTTTCTGCGGAGAGCGCGGCTGCCTGTTGTTCGGAAAGACTCATGGTCACAGGGTACTTTGGCCCCGGGCAGGGCGCCCACGTCGTGACGCCCGGGCGCATTACTGTCGGGGATTGTCGGTAGGCTAGAGCAGTGAGTACCCAGAACCCCGGACTGTTTATCGCTTTCGAGGGCGGCGACGGTGCCGGCAAGTCCACGCAGGCAGCCGAGCTGGCTGCGGCCCTCGAATTCCGCGGCCTCACAGTGCTGCGGACCCGTGAGCCGGGTGGCACTCCGATCGGCGAAAAACTGCGATCCCTGGTCCTGGACCACGGCCACGGCCACATCGACGCGCACACCGAGGCCCTGATGTTTGCGGCCTCCCGCGCCGCCCACGCCAGCCAGGTCATCCGCCCCGCCCTGGACCGCGGCGAGATCGTCCTCACCGACCGCTACATTGATTCCTCGGTCGCCTACCAGGGCGCCGGCCGGAATCTGGGCACCGACGCCGTCCGCGACATCAATGACTGGGCCACCTCCGGCCTTACCCCGGATTTGACCGTGCTGCTCGACGTCGACCCCGAGGTCGGCCGCCGGCGGCGCACCGCGGGAGATGCGGCCGAGGACCGGCTGGAATCCGAGGCAGACGAGTTCCACGGCAGGATCCGGACCGCGTTCCTCGAGCTCGCCGCGGGCCGGCCGGAGCAGTATCTTGTCCTTCCCGCCCATCTCCCGGTCGATGAATTGGCCGCGCGGATCCTCGAAAGGGTCGAGCCGCTCCTCGCCCTGCCCCGGGGCGTGACTGCATGAACGTCTGGGACGACCTCCAGGGCCAGCCCGCCGTCGTGGCCCAGCTAAAACAGGCAGCCCAGGGTGAAGGGCTGACCCATGCGTGGCTGTTCACCGGGCCGCCGGGTTCGGGCCGGTCGAACGCGGCGAAGGCCTTCGCCGCCGCCTTGAACTGCGACCAGGAGGATGTCAGCCTGCGCGGCTGCGGCGAATGCACGGCCTGCCTCACGATCCTGGGCGAAACACACTCCGACGTTGCCTTTGTCCGCACCGAAAAGGTCACGATCACCATCGACGAGGCCCGCGAGCTCGTCTCCACTGCCGGAAACCGGCCGGCTTCGGCGCGCTGGCGCATCATCGTCGTCGAGGACGCGGACCGGATGGCGGAGCGAACCACCAACGTGCTGCTCAAGGCGATCGAAGAACCCACTCCGCGCACCATCTGGATGCTGTGCGCGCCTTCCCCCGCCGACGTCCTGGTCACCATCCGCTCCCGCTGCCGCACGGTAGCCCTGCGGCTGCCGCCCGCGGCCGACGTCGCCGCCCTGCTGGTCAAGCGCGACGGCGTGGATCCGGCCGTCGCCGAACGTGCGGCCCGGGCGGCGCAAAGCCATGTCGGGATCGCCCGCCGGCTGGCACGGGATCCGGAAGCCCGTGAGCGGCGGCTCGAAACAGTGCGGTTCCCCCTGGGCCTCCGCGGGGTGACCGCCGCGGTCCTGATGGCGGAGAATCTCGTCAAGATCGCCACCGAGGAAGCCAACAGCTCCAACGACGAGCGTGACGCGGCCGAGAAGATCGCCCTGCTCGCCACCCTCGGCGCGCCCGAAAGCGGCACGCTTCCGCCGGCCATGCGGGGCCAGGTCAAGCAGCTCGAGGACGACCAGAAACGCCGCGCGAAGCGTTCCGTGACGGACTCCCTCGACCGCACCCTGACTGATCTGTTGTCCTTCTACCGGGATGTGCTGATCATCCAGATGGGGAACGCCGTGGAGCTGGTCAACGTTGAACTCAGGGGTGAACTCACTGAGTTCGCGCGCCATTCCAGCGCCGAAACCACACTGGTCCGCATGGACGCCATCAACAAGGCGCGCACACGGATTACGACGTCGAATGTGGCTCCGCTGCTGGCGATCGAGTCCATGGCAGCAAGCCTCATCTGAGGGATCATTAAGTTTCTATCCTCCAAGGAGAACCGCATGAAGTCTGCACGAGCAGTGCCCGCCAGATCCCGATCCATTGTGGTCGGCATGCGGGCAGCAGGCGCCATGGCCCTGGCCGTGGTGCTCTCCTCGTGCGCCCTTTTCGGTGGTGACAGCGGCGCCAAAACCTCCAGCACCCCGGATCCGCAGATCGCTTCCGCCGCGCCCGCCGAGCTCCGAAGCTACTACACCCAGCAGGTCGACTGGGCCCCCTGCGAGACTGACTTTAAATGCGCCAACATCAAAGTCCCCTTGGACTACAGCAAGCCCGACGGCGACAGCATCGAAATCGCGGCGCTCAAGCTGTCCACGAAGGGAACCAGCCAGGGCAGCCTGCTCATCAACCCGGGCGGACCCGGCGGCTCCGGCTACGAATTTGTCAAGGACGCCGGCGCCACCCACTTCTCGGAAAAGCTTCGTGCCAACTTTGACATCGTTGGCTTCGACCCGCGCGGCGTCCAGCGTTCCTCCCCGGTCACCTGCCTTACCGACCAGGAACGCGACGCGTCCCGCGCGAAGATCTATGCCCTGGACACGGACCCTGGCCTGGCCGAGACCTTGGCGGACAACAAGGTGATCGCCGCCAAGTGCGAGGACAAGACCGGGCCGGTGATGGGGCAGATCGACACCGTCAGTTCCGCCAAGGACCTGGACATCCTGCGCGCGGCCCTGAACGACACAAAGCTGAACTACATGGGGTTCTCCTATGGGACGTTCCTCGGCTCAACGTACGCCTCGCTGTTCCCCGACACCGTCGGCAGGATGGTCCTGGACGGCGCGATGGACCCGTCCCTCAGCTATGAGGAGCTCACCAGCGGCCAGGCCAAGGCCTTTGAAAAAGCACTCCGCGCCTATGTGGAACGCTGCCTCCAGGCCGGGGGCTGCCCGCTGAGCGGAAGCGTCGACGACGGGATCCGGCAGATCCAGGCCCTGATCGCGGCCGTGGAGGCAAACCCCCTGCGCGCCAAGGACGGCCGGCTGGTCTCGGCGTCCACCCTGGTCACGGGCATGATCGTCCCGCTGTACAACGACGACAACTGGCCGCTGCTCACGCAGTCCCTTGCCGCGATCCTGAAAAACGACGCGACGCCGTTCCTGAGGCTGGCCGACTTCAACGCCGAGCGGGAACCCGACGGCAGCTACTCCTCGAACAGCACCTTTGCCTTCACCGCGATCAACTGCCTGGACTACCCGATGGTGACGGACACCGCCGGAATGCGCGCCGACGAGCAGCAGCTGCTGGCGGATTCGCCTACCTTCGGCAAGTACTTCGCCTACGGCGGCACCAACTGCAAGGACTGGCCGTACAAGAACGTCCGGACCCCGGCGCCGGTGGAATACAAGGGTTCGACCGACATCGTCGTGATCGGCACCACGGGCGACCCGGCCACGCCGGTGGAATGGGCCAGTTCGCTGCGCAAGCAGCTGGGTCAGGCCTCGCTGCTGACTTGGCAGGGTGAGGGCCACACCGCCTACGGCCGCTCCAACGACTGCATCGGCAATGCCGTGGACGGTTACCTCGTCGATGGCAAGACCCCTGCGGACAACACCGTCTGCTGAGGCGTCGACCACTCATTTTGACCCGGGCCTGAGGACTCAACTACAGTTATCTCTGGCATGAAGCGCCCGGGTCGCCGGACACTTCAGGCGGTTGCTTCCTTAGCTCAGTTGGTAGAGCGTCTCACTCGTAATGAGAAGGTCGCCAGTTCGATTCTGGCAGGAAGCTCTGGTCTCCAGAACTATCGGCCCCGGCGCAGTCGTCGGGGCCGTTTCTTTTGCCCGCCAAGGGTGAGTCTGCCCCGGGCGAAGAACAAGGCACCTCGACGCCTGGATGAAGCACGCGGCCAGCCGCCAGGCGCGCCGGTGTGGAAGCGCCGACGGCGGCTGCGGCACCCGCCGCGGTGCTGCCGGCGTCGACCGGCTCCGCGCCCAAGCCGCTCGGAGTCCCGGGCGCGTGGTCGCAGACCTTCAGCGACGACTTCAACGGAACCGCGCTCGACACCAGCAAACGGTCACGTTCCCGGTTCGGCGGCGGCACGATGAACAAAGTCAAGACCGGACCGGCCCCGAGTTCCGGACCGGACACACCGTTGCCCGCATCTCCTTCCCGGGCAACGGAAGCGTGCTGCACAACTGGCCGGCATGGTGGACCACCGGACAGTCCTGGCCGGCGACGGTGAGGACGACATCGCCGAGGATCTCAAGGAAATGCTGACGTCCAATTACCACTCGGGCTCCGGAACGCACAACCGGGGCACCATTCCCGGCGCCTGGGGGAACGAACACCACACCTACGGGCGGTGGCGGAAGGGCAACCTCTCCGAGGTCTACGGGTCGACTACATCCGGGCCTGGCAGTAACAAGAAAACCCAGGTGCCAGTCAGCGCTGCGTTCCGGCTGGGCGCCGGCGGACTTGCCGTGGGCGTTCCCCGGCCGGCACCGTCCGGGCCCCTACGATGGATCAAGTGAAGACCACGAAAGGGGCCAGCTACACCGCCACGGCTGCGCTGATGCTGGCATTGGCCCTGCTGATCCTCGCCCTCCCGGCCGCTGCTGCCCCCTGCGGTAACGGCAACGGGGCCGGGCCGGCGCGCGTCTGCCCGACGCAGCCGGGCCGTCCAGGTCCCCCCGTGGCGCCTGTCCCGGCGGCAAGCTCCTTCGTAGTGCCATCGCCCCCGTCGATCCCGTCCGCGACCGCCCCGGCACAGCCGCCCTCCGCGGCCCCCGATCCGGCCGCCACGACGGAGTCGGCGCCCGCCGTCGACCCCGGCGTCCTGCCACCGGCCCAGGCACCACCGGCCACTGCTTCCCCTGCCGTGGGCGCACCGGCTCCGGCCGCAGGTCCGGCAGCCGCAGCGACGCAGACCTCCGGAGACCGCGGCGTTCCCGGCGCGATCCTGCTGGCGCTCGGCGGCCTGCTGGTCGCGGTGTGTGCGTTCCTGGACATCCGGAAGGCGGGCTAGCAGAACGCTGGCCCTTGGTCTCTTGCTCTTCGACGGAACGTCCGCGAGTCTGGGCAAATGGGCCGGCCCCACCGAAATCTGACAGCCCGCGAGCGGGTGAGGTTCTTTGCCCTGCCCGGCTCAGGCCGGCGGTTCGTCTGGGGTCCCGTGATTGGCTTCGGGCTGGTCAGTCTCGCCGCCGACGTCGTCTCGGACGGCGCTCGGCCGCTGGCTGGCCCCCTGCTCGCCCAGTTGGGTGCCTCCGCGCTGCTCGTCGGCCTCGTGACGGGCGGCGCCGAGGCTGCGGCGCAGGGACTCCGGCTGGTGTTCGGGCCCTGGGCGGACCGGACCCGCAGGTACTGGACGTTTACGCTGGCGGGTTACGCGCTCACCGCTGTCTGCGTGCCGCTGCTCGCCGTGGCGCCCTGGGCTGGAGAAGCCGGACTGGTTCTGGCAGCGGTTCTGATCATCGGGGACAGGGTCGGGAAAGCGGTGCGCAGCCCGGCCAAGACTGTCCTGCTGGCCGAGGTCGCCAAGCCCGTCGGCCGCGGCCGCGGCTTCGCCGTGCACAAGTCCCTTGACCTCGTTGGAGCCCTGCTGGGTCCTGTCCTGGTCGCCGCAGTACTCGCCGCCACGGGAAACCTGCAGACGGCCTTCGCGGTGCTGGCTGTTCCGGCGGCGGGGGCCCTGCTCCTGCTGTTCTGGCTGCGCCGCCGGGTGCCGGGTCCCGGCCGTGGCCCCGGCCAGCCTGCGGCGCCCGAAGTCCTCGGGGGCCGGCAAGCAGCCGTTGAACCGGCGCCCCCGGCCGGCGCCGGCCGCCCGGCGTCGCTGGTCAGGGGCAGTTTTGCCCTGTTCGCTGTCGCGGCCTTCTTCTGGAGCGCCGGGCTGGTGGCCTTCGGGGTCATTTCGTTCCACCTCACGACGACGGCGGCCGTTCCGGTGGCTGTTGTCCCGCTGCTGTACGCGGGTGCGATGGCCGCGGCGTCCCTGGGCGCCCTGGCCACCGGCGTCCTCTACGACCGTTCCGGTGCCTGGGTGCTGCTGGCCCTTCCCCCGTTGATCGCCGCGGTACCGGCGCTGGCTCTGGCGCCGGCCGCCGGGCTGGCGTTTCTAGGTGTCCTGGTCTGGGGCACCGCGCTGGGGATCCAGGACTCGACCGTCAAGGCGCTGGTCGCGGATCTGGTCCCGGAACGGCGCCAGGGCACGGCCTACGGGGTTTTCGCAGCCTTCGAAGGCGCCGGAGCGCTGGCGGGCGGGGCACTGTACGGCGCGCTTTATGACACCCGTCAGCTGTTGATCGCGGCGGTAGCGGTCCTGCAGCTGATCGCCTTCGGGGTGCTGATACTGGCACTCCGCAGGGCCCGCCGCCCCTCGTGGCAGCCGTAGGGCAGCGATCCGCCGTCGTACGTCATCGGGTGGGCTGCGCGGCCCGGCGACGTTCACCGCTCCGGAGGACGATCTTGCGGAGCTCATCGAACCACAGCACGGTCGAGGCCATGGCGACGCAGACGGCCCACTGGCCAGGCTCCAGTGACGCTGTCCCGAAGGCACGCTGCAGGAACGGCAGTTCGACGACGGCCACCTGTAGCACCGCGGCCAGGAGCACGGACCCCCAGAGCCATTTGTTCACGAACAGCCGGCGGAAGGCCGTCGTCGTCTCCGAACGGGAATTGAAGGCGTTGAACAGTTGGGCAAACACAAGCGTGGTGAACCCCGCGGTCCGTGCGACGTCGAGCGAATCGGTGCCGCCCGGGACCACGCCGCCGGGCAGGAAGATATCGATGGTCAGCAGCGATACAACACCCATCACCAGGCCGATACTCAGGATGCCCAGCCACATCCGGGTGCCGAGGATGCGTTCGCCACGTTGGCGGGGACCGCGCGACATAACGTCGTCAATTTCAGGGTCGATGCCCATCGCGAGTGCCGGGCCGGAGTCGGTCACGAGATTGATCCACAGGATCTGGGTGGCCAGCAGCGGTACCGCGATTTCGCCGGCGCTGGCCCCGGACAGGCCCATGGCACCGGCGAACACCACGCCGAGGAAAACCGTGAACACTTCGCCCATGTTCGAGGACAGCAGGTAGCGGAGGAATTTCTTGATGTTCTCGAAGATGACCCGACCCTGGTGCACCGCCGAGACGATGGTGGCGAAGTTGTCGTCGGCCAGGATCATGTTGGCGGCCTCCTTTGTGACCTCGGTGCCGGTGACACCCATGGCGATGCCGATGTCCGCGGTTTTCAGTGCCGGCGCGTCGTTGACGCCGTCCCCGGTCATCGCGACCACATTGCCCTGGGCCTGGAGGGCGGTGATGATCTGCAGTTTGTTCTGCGGCGCCACCCGCGCGTACACCGAGGTGTCCCGGGTGAGCGCGCGCAGGCCGCCCTCGTCCAGTTCGTCCAGTTCGGCGCCCGTGACTGCCCGCTCCCCCGGCGCGGCGATCCCCAGGTCACTGGCGATCCGCGCGGCGCTGAGCGGGTGGTCCCCGGTGATCATCACCACGCGGATGCCGGCCCGCCGCGCCTTGGCCACCGCAACCGCCGCCTCGGCCCGGGGCGGGTCCAGGATCCCGACAACCCCGATGTACACGAGCGTGCTCTCGTCTTCCTCATCGAGCACGTCCACTTCGTGGCGGTCCGCATCGGTGTACCGCCGGTAGGCCACCCCGAGGGTGCGGAAGGCCTGGGCGGAGAGCTCCTCGATATCGGCCAGCGCACGGGAGCGCCGGTCCTCATCCAGCGGGACAACCTCCCCGCCGACCTGCAGTCCGGTGCAGCGTTCCAGGAGCACGTCCGGTGCGCCCTTGGTGACCAGCGCCAGGGTGCCGCCCTCCCGGTGGTGGGCCAGCGCGGACATCAGTTTCCGCTCCGACGTGAACGGGACTTCGCCGCGCCGGTCGAACTCCCCTACGCGGTCCGTAACGCCTTCCAGCTTCCGGGCAGCGACGAGGAACGCCGCCTCCGTGGGGTCGCCCTGAATCTCCCAGTCGCCGTCGTGCTCCCGAAGTTGCGCGTTATTGGCGAAGGAGCCGCCGGCAAGGACCATAAGAGATTCCTGGAGCAGGGCGGGATCTCGCAGTTCCTGCCCGTTGTGGAGCACGCCGCCTTCCGGCCGGTAGCCAACACCGGTGAGCTCGACCGGGCCCGAGGCGGTGATGATCCTGGAGATGGTCATCTCGTTGCGGGTGAGGGTTCCGGTCTTGTCCGAGGCGATGACCGAGGCGGAGCCCAGAGTTTCCACCGAGTGCAGCTTCTTCACGACAGCCTGGCGTTTGGCCATGTTCTGGACGCCGATGGCGAGGACGACGGACAGGATGGCTGGCAGCCCTTCGGGCACCGCCGCCACTGCGAGCGAGACCCCCAGCAGCAGGACGGCCACGAGACCGCTCAGCGAGGACACCCCGTTGACGGCGATGATGGTGGCCATCACGACGACGGCGATCGCGATCACTGTAATGCCGAGCAACTTGCTGACGCCCGCGATTTCCTGCTGCAGCGGCGTGGGCGCGTCCTCTGCGGCGGCCAGCATCCCGGCGATCGCGCCGACTTCCGTGTCCATTGCGGTTCCGGTGACGACCGCACGGCCCACACCTCGAGCGACAGAGGTCCCCTTGAAGACCATGTTGAGCCGGTCACCGAGGACGACGGTGCCGCTCAGGGTGCTGGGGTCCTTGAAAACGGGCGCGCTCTCGCCGGTCAGCGAGGATTCGGCGACGCCGAGGGAGCTTGCCGTGATCAGCCGGGCATCGGCGCCGACGGAATCGCCCTCATTAAGGACCAGGATGTCCCCCGGCACCAGCTCCGCGGACGGCACTGTTTTTAGGTCTCCGTCGCGCAGCACCATGGAATTCGCTGCCGTCATCAGACGCAGCGCGGCGACCGCGCTCTCGGCTTTGTTCTCCTGAACAAAGCCGAGGACGCCGTTGAACAGGACCACGGCACCGATCACGATGGCATCAACCGGCACCCCGGCGGCCCCTTCGACAGCCCAGGCGAGGGCCGAGATGGCGATGGCGGCCAGGAGCAGGTAGATCAGCGGGTCTTGGAATTGCCGCAGGATCTTCCGCCACAGCGGCACGGGTGGGGCGGAAAGGAGCTCATTGGCGCCATAGATTCCGAGTCGTTTTTCTGCCTCGTCGGAGTCCAGACCGGTTTCGGGGTCGACGTCGAGAGTGTGCAGGGCTTCCGTGGCCCGTCGGAGGTGCCACGGCAAGGCAGGCGTGCCGCGCTCGGCGTCGACGGGCCCTGCCCCCTGTGCAGGCTTGTTCACGGTGCCCAAACGGACGCGGCGCCGGAGTGGCCCGTGATGATGCTCTGGTAGATGAAGAAGGCCCCGGCAGCCGCCGCGACGGCCAGAAGGGCTACGCGGACGGCCGGGTTGGTCCGAAGTCGGCCCAGAAAGGCGAAACGCCGGCCGAGCGGCTCAAAGCTCACGATCAGAGCCGCCGCGACGACTGCGAAAAACAGCACGGAAACGGCCTTCAGAACGTCCCCCTGTTCCGCATGGTCCCGGATCAGGGCGGACGAGGGGCGGGCCTTCTCGAGTTGCTCCCCGGCCTGCGCCGTGAGCAGGGACAACGGAACGAGTCCCAGGGAGAGCACCGCCAGCGGCCAGGCCAGGTAGTTCCGCCACCGTGGCGCCACGGCATAGACAATGGCGGCAAGACCCGCGATCGGCGCCAGCACCACGATCGCGTGGATGAGCAGGATGTGGGCCGGCAGCCCGGCTATTTCGATCATTTTGTCCCGTTTCTCCGCCTATCTGCCCGGCAGCGGCGGCATCGCCAGGGCGGGGCTTCTATGATTCTTGCATGGCAGAGCAGTGGCTGGCGGACGTTGCGGCACGGCTCTATGCCCTCCCGTTCGACGATTTCGTCGCTGCCCGGACAGCCGCCGCGAAGGACGTTTCCGCTGAGAAGGGGCAGCGTTCCCGTGCCACAGACGTACGCTCGCTGCCCAAGCCGTCGGTGGCTGCGTGGACGGTGAACATGCTCGCGTCCCGGCGGCCGGAGATCCTCCGCGAACTCGCCGCGCTGGGGCAGTCGATGCGGGCGGCACAAGCCTCCCTCGAGGCCCCGGAACTCCGCCGGCTGGGATCCGAACGCCGGCAACTGCTGGGCGGCGCGGTCAAGGAAGCCAGGGTGGTCGCCGAAGAACAGGGTCGGAAGATCAGCGCCGCGATCGCGTCTGAGGTGGAAGAGACGTTGCGTGCGGCGACTGCGGATGAGGGCGCCGCGGCTGCCGTGCAGTCCGGCCGTCTGCTCCGGGCCCTGTCCGCCGACGGGGTCGACGTCGTGGACCTTAGCGGCGCCGTTGCGCTGCCGGGTCTGCAACCTCCGGCACCGGCACCCCCGGTCCCTGCGCCGGCAGCGCACGGGCCGGCGTCGCCCGCGTCCACCCCCCGGAAAGAGCCGGAGCAGCCCCGGTTGCGGGCAGTCCGGCAGGAACCCCGAAAAGCCGCACCGTCAGCCCTGGTGCGGGCCCGGGCGGCGCTTAAAGACGCGGAAGAGGAAGCGCAGGCGGCCACGGGAGAAGCCCTGCGGCATCAGCAGGAGGTAGCCTCGACCACCGTCCTGACTATGGAACTCTCCGAGACCGTGCGAAGCCTGCGTGAGCAGCTTGCCGAGCGCGAACAGGAGCTCAAGGCAGCCAGAAAACGCCGCGAACTGTCCGTCGCCCAGGCGCAGCAGTCCGCGCGGGCCGCCGACAGAGCCAGACGGACCGAGGACCTGGCGCGGGAACGGGTGTTGCGGCTGGGCAACACGCCGGACTGATGACCTGGGAGTGTCGTAGGCCGGCTGCACACTTGATTTATGGAAACCAACCAGTACTTTGAAGTCACGTATTTGGACACGGACTGCGGCCGCGTCCGGGCTGAGACCTTCGATGACCTTTCCGACGCCGAACGCTTCGCCAGCCGCCGGGCCGCGGACGAGCATGGCTGGGCCATCGTCGACGCGGTGCCCGTCAAGGAAAGCCGCAAGGCCGCGTAGCCCGACCGCGGAAGTCGCCCGGACAGCAGCAGGGCCTCCATCCGGTTTCGGATGAAAGCCCTGCTTCGGTTGACGCCGGGCGCCGGCTGTCCGTGCGGCCTGGTTTAGGCGAAGTCGGAGACTGCCGGATCGGCGCCGATGCGGCCGGCACCCTCGGCCGAGTTGTCCATGCCGTTGATGGCCTGCAGGTCGGTCTCGTCCAGGCTGACATCCAGCGCGGCGTAGTTCTCGCGGATGCGGGCTTCGGTGACGGACTTGGGGATGACAACATTGCCGATGGCCAGGTGCCAGGCGATGACGACCTGCGCCGGCGTGGCGTTGTGCTTTGCCGCGATCTGGCCGATGACCGCACTCTCCAGCAGCTCGCCGCCCTGGCCTAGCGGCGACCAGGCCTCGGTGAGGATGCCTTGGGACGCGTTGAACTCCCGCAGCTCCGCCTGGTTGAAGAACGGGTGGAGTTCGACTTGGTTGATGGCCGGGACGACGCCGGTTTCGTCGATCAGGCGCTGCAGGCCTTCCTTGGTGAAGTTGGAGACGCCAATGGTCTTCACCCGGCCCTGCTTCTGCAGCTCGATCAGTGCCTTCCAGGTGTCCACGTATTTGTCCTGCTTCGGCTGCATCCAGTGGATCAGGTACAGATTCAGCGTCTCAAGGCCCAGCCGCTCCATGGACTCCTCGAATGCCTTCAGCGTGGACTCGTAGCCCTGGTCCGCATTCCACAGCTTGGTGGTGATGAACATTTCCTTGGGCTTCAGGCCGGAACGCTCAATGGCGCGTCCCACGCCTGCCTCGTTGCCGTAGATTTTCGCCGTGTCGATGTGGCGGAAGCCAGCCTCAAAGGCCTGCACGACCACCTTCTCGGCGACGTCGTCTTCAACCTGCCACACGCCGTAGCCAAGCTGGGGGATGGTGTTGCCGTCATTGAAAGTCAGTACCGGTGAAAAAGTCATCCAACTATCCTGCCAACGCCGGCCCCGGATCACCAGCGGTTGGGGGCGGCTATGCTAGGCGCTTAACCGGGAATTTCAGGCCCTGAAGTAATTCAGGGCACCGCCGGGCCGCTCAGTCCCTGGCCGCAGCCTCTGAAAGCCGGCGTTCGGCGTCGTTTACCTGCTCCAGCACCGACGCGGCACGGCGCCGCACCGACTCAGCCCCTGCCGGTGCCGGGCCGAGCGAGAGCCGGAGCATCGCTGCCGCCTCGGCCGTGGTTGCCAGGGAGTTACCGGCTGTCGACAGGGCGCGGTGCACTCCAGCCAGACTTCCCGGAATGTCGAGTCCCTCGCTGGGGGCGCGCCGCTGGGCCGCCACGCAGACCTGCCGGACCCGCCCGGACAGCGCGGACAGCTCGTTTCCGATCTCCAGGAGTTCGGCGTAAAGCGCCTCGTCCTCCACACCTTCGAGTATCTGGTGGTAGCGGTCGAGGCCGCGGATGAAGCGGTCGTGGGCTCGGCGCCAGAGGCCCTTGCCGAGCTCGGCATCGTCTTTCCGTCCTTGCCGCGCGGCGCTAAAGAATCCCAACGGTGCCTTACAAGTATTGGCCGGGACCGTGGTCCGGGTCTGCGGGGACGGGAGTTTGCGAGGGATCCGCGCCGGGCCTTGGCGCCGCGGCGCGCTGGGGCTCGCCGTTTTCGCCGATGATCACGCCGGGCGCGATTACCGTTCCGGGCGGCAACTGGCGGAGCTGTGCCTGGGCAGCGGCGTGTTCGCGGGCGGCATGCTGCGCCGCGAGGGCGGTCTGGATGCCATGGAAGAGACCTTCCAGCCAGCCGACCAGCTGGGCCTGGGCAATCCGCAGTTCGGCGTCCGACGGGGTTCCGTCCGCGGGGAAGGGGAGGGTGATCCGTTCCAGCTCCTCGACCAGTTCCGGCGCCAGTCCGTCCTCGAGTTCCTTGATCGATCGTTCATGGATTTCGGCCAGCCGTGCCCGTGCGGCGTTGTCGAGCGGGGCGGATTTCACTTCGTCCAGGAGCTGCTTCATCATCGTGCCGATCCGCATCACCTTCCCGGGTTCGTCCACGAGATCCTGCAGCTGGCTGGGCCTTGCCCGCCCACCGGCGGATGCCGCGGACGGAGCGCGTGGCCCGGGCTGTCCCTGTCCCGCGGGCTGGGCTGGCCGGGAGTCCAGTGGGGTGCCCTCGACCGGGGCATCGACGGCTGCCTGAGTGTCGTTTGGATCGCTCATGGCTTCATACTCTCACGAGCCCGGAGCCGGACAGCGAAGGGCGCCGCCGGGCACTGGTGTGCCCGGCGGCGCCCTGTCGTTAGCGGCAGCGTCGATCAGCAGCGAGTCAGCAGCACCGGCCCTGCGGGTTGGCTTCCTGACGATCCGTCTGGTCGCGCCAGAATTCCCGCTCGGTCATCGGTGCGGAACCGTGACCGGCCTCGGCATGGTGTTCCAGGTACTTCGCATACGCATCCGCACCCATCACTCCGCCCAGGTACCGGGTGAATCCCCGGAAGCCTGCGACTACAGCGTTCATTTCTGTCTCCGTACTAGTGGTGCGCGGCCTTCTTGGCCCGCTTGTCCGCCGGCAGTTGGTTCCACTCGGCCATGAGCTCACGCTCGGCCGCTGTCGGAACCGGACCGGCCGGGGCGAAGACGCGGGACGGCAACGCCGGATCCTCGTTGCCGGTGTCGACCAGACCGGCCTGGGCGTGGCGGAACGCCTTGTAGGTGGCGATCAGCGCCGTCGTGATGACGATGATGCTGAGCACCACGAAGATAACCGAAAGCCAGCCCTGGATCGCGGTGTTACGGATTACGGCCTCCATGGCCGGAACGGTCTTGGCCGAACCGAAGGAGGTTTTGCCCTCCGCGAGTGCCTTCGAGAAGGCTGCGTTGTTCGCGAAGTAACCAACCGCGGGGGTGGAGGAGAAGATCTTCTGGTAGCTGGCCGTGATGGTCACGACGGCCGCGAAGGCCATCGGAAGCGCCACGATCCAGAGGTACTTGAAGGAGCCCTTCTTGGCCGCGATGGCAAGGCAGACGGACAGAGCGATGGCGGCCAGCAGCTGGTTGGCGATGCCGAACAGCGGGAACAGCGTGTTGATGCCGCCCAGCGGGTCCGTGACGCCCATCAGCAGAACGGCTCCCCAGGCCCCGACCATCACAGCGGTGGCAAGCCAGGCGCCGGGGCGCCAGGAGTGCTCCTTGAACTTCGGGACGAAGTTGCCGATCGAGTCCTGCAGCATGAAGCGCGCAACCCGGGTGCCGGCGTCGACCGCCGTCAGGATGAACAGAGCCTCGAACATGATGGCGAAGTGGTACCAGAAGCCCATCATGGCGGTGCCGCCGATGAACTGCTGCATAATGTGGGCGAGGCCCACGGCCAGGGTCGGAGCGCCGCCGGTGCGGGACACAATGCTGGCCTCGCCGACATTGGCGGCCGTCTCGGACAGCAGGTTCGGGCTGATGTTCACGCCGGACAGTCCCAGGCTGTTGACCCAGGCTGCTGCCGTTTCAACGGTTCCGCCGGTGAGGGCGGCCGGGGCGTTCATTGCGAAGTAGAGGCCGCGGTCAATGGAGATCGCCGCAACGAGGGCCATGATGGCCACAAAGGACTCCATCAGCATTCCGCCGTAGCCGATGTAGCGGGTCTGGCGTTCCTTCTCGATCAGCTTCGGCGTGGTGCCTGAGGAAATCAGGGCGTGGAATCCCGAAAGTGCACCACAGGCAATGGTGACGAAGAGGAACGGGAACAGCGCGCCCGGGAAGACCGGACCGTTGTCACGGCTGGCGAATTCGCTGAAGGCCGGGACGGAGATTTCCGGCCGGACCACGATGACAGCCAGCGCCAGCATCACGATGACGCCGATCTTCATGAAGGTGGAGAGGTAGTCACGCGGGGCCAGCAGGAGCCAGACCGGCAGGATCGCGGCGATGAAACCGTAGACGATGATCGCCCAGGCGATGGTGACCTTGTCCAGCGTGAAGAAGGCGTCGCCCCACTCGGTGGCGGCGACGGCGCCGCCACCGATGATGGCGGCCATCAGCAGCACAAAGCCGATCAGGGAGACTTCCATGATCTTGCCGGGCCGGATGAAGCGCAGGTAGACGCCCATAAAGAGGGCAATCGGGATCGTCATGCCGACGGAGAAGACACCCCACGGGCTCTCGGCCAGGGCGTTGACGACGACGAGGGCCAGGATGGCGACGATGATCACCATAATCAGCAGGGTGGCGATCAGCGCGGCGGTGCCGCCGATGACACCGAGTTCTTCGCGGGCCATCTGGCCCAGGGAGCGTCCGCCGCGGCGCATCGAGAAGAACATCACGACGTAGTCCTGGACTGCCCCGGCGAGCACGACGCCGATGATGATCCAGATGGTGCCCGGGAGGTAGCCCATCTGGGCTGCGAGGATCGGACCGACCAGGGGGCCGGCGCCAGCGATGGCGGCGAAGTGGTGGCCGAAGAGGACGTTGCGGTCCGTCCGGACGTAGTCCTTGCCGTCTGCCTTGTACTCCGCGGGGGTCGCCCGGCGGTCATTCGGCTTGAGCAGGTACCGCTCGATGACCTTGGAGTAGAAGCGGTAGCCGATCAGGTAGGTGCACACCGCGGCGAACACGAACCAGATGGCGTTGACCGTCTCACCCCGGACAATCGCGAGCATGAACCACGCCACGGCGCCCAGCAGGGAGATTGCCGCCCAGAGTGCGATCTTGGCCGGCGTCCATTTGCGGTCTTCGGCGTCGACCACGGAGGCGTCCACGGCGGTGGCCGGCAGTGTCGGGTCCGGCGTTATGCCGTCGTCGACCAGTAAGTTTTTTGGCGTGCCATCTGGCATTGTGCCCATGTCTCCTCCTTGAGAAACCCCAACTGGGCAATCCACTTGACAGATGTGCCCGAAAGTACACTACCAACGGCGTGGATTCTTGGGTATGGGTTTACGCAAGCCGTCCATAGCGGGTCGATGAACGGTCAGGCCAACGCGCCGAACGGCGGCCCGGGATACCGGCGGGTACAGCGTGCGGTACGCGGTCGGTTCCGGCTAAAGCGTCAGGCGGGCGGCCCGGCCAGCTGCATGAGCCGGGCCTCACAAAGGTCCAGCCAGCGCACCTCGGCTTCAGTCTGGAAGATGAGGGAATCCAGCACCAACAGCCGGGCGGTGTCGGCGGCCCGGTGCTGGGACGCCATGTCCCGCCGGGCTTTGGTGTAGTCCTGCAGGGCCCGGATGGAGACGGCACGCTGGGCGTGGATGGCGGCGCCGACGTCGACGCCGGGGAGGGTGAGCCCCAGGGCGAGTTTGATGGCCAGTTCATTCCTCGGAGGGCTGGTCCGCGGCACCGGCGAGGTGAACCAGTCGCGGACCTCGTCGCGGCCCTCAGGGGTGATGCTGTAGATCACGCGCCCCTCGTCGTCTGCGGCATCCTTGCGGACAAGGCCGTCACGTTCGAGACGATCGAGGGTGGTGTAGACCTGCCCGATATTGAGGGGCCAGGAGGACCCGGTGCGGCCCTCGAATTCGATTCTGAGCTGGTAGCCATAGCGCGGGCGGTCCTGCAGAAGGGCGAGGAGGCTGTGCCGGATGGTCATGATGCTCCCGGAGGGTAGCGGGACGACAGCATACACGCGCCCCAAGACGCGTGTATACCGCGTATGGAATTACATTACCGTTATTCGCCAGCGCGAAGCAATTCGGGATATTCCAGGACTGGAATATGTGTCCTGCCTAAACCGGGCCTTCATAACCAGTCCTACATAACCAGGAGAATTTTCCCCACGTGGTCGCCGCTGTCGAAGTACCGGTGCGCGGCGCCGGCCTGCTCCAGCGGAAAGGCCTTCGCCACCAGCGGCCGGATCCGGCCGTCGGTGAGCAGCGGCCAGACCGCATCGCGGACAGCGTCCATGATGACGGTCTTCTCGCCCACCGGCCGCGGGCGCAAGGCCGTCGCAATGATCGCGGCACGCTTGCTCAGCAGTTTGCCGAGGTCCAGCTCCCCCTTGGCGCCGCCCTGCAGCCCGATCACCACCAGCCGGCCGTAGTCCGCGAGCGCGTCCACGTTTCGGGCCAGATACTTTGCCCCGACGACGTCGAGGATGACATCAGCGCCCTTGCCCCCGTTCTGCGCACGCAGACTCTCCGGGAAATCCTCCTCGGCGTAGTTGATCGCAATATCCGCGCCCAGGAACGCTTTGGCGGTGCCGACCTTTTCAGCGGTTCCCGCCGTGGTGGCCACCACGGCTCCAAAGGCCTTTGCGAGCTGGATGGCCATCGTGCCGATGCCGCCGGTTGCCCCGTGGATGAGCACCGTCTCGCCTGGCTGCAGCTGGGCGGTCATGATCAGGTTGGAGTAGACCGTCGCCGCGACTTCAGGCAGGGACGCGGCCGTGACGAGGTCGATTCCCTCCGGGACCCTGAGGACCTGGCCCGCCGGAACGGCCACCTGTTCGGCGTAGCCGCCGCCGGAGAGGAGGGCCACGACCTTGTCCCCGACTGAAAACGGTTTGGTCACCCCTGGCCCGAAGCCGGCGATCCGGCCGGAGACTTCGAGCCCGGGAATCTCCGAGGCACCCGGCGGGGGCGGGTAGTGGCCCTTGCGTTGTTGGACGTCGGCGCGGTTCAGCCCCGCGGCGACGACGTCGATCAGCACCTCACCGGTTCCGGGCACCGGTGACGGGACCTCGCGGACCTCAAGGGTCTCGGGTCCACCCGGCTTTGAGATGTAGACAGCCTTCATGGACAACTCCCGATCGGTAACAGACTTCGTGCGGCTTCTTTGATGCACCCTCGGCACACCAGGTCCGAAGCGCATTCTTCCAGAGTAGGTGGAGGAGCGTCCCCCCGCCCGCGGGCGCACCGCGTTTTTGTGGCTGCCGACAGCCTATGAAACACTACTCGTTAGGGAAGGTTGTCCGAGCGGCCGATGGAGCTGGTCTTGAAAACCAGTGTGCGGTAACCCCGTACCAAGAGTTCGAATCTCTTACCTTCCGCGAATAATGCCCCTGCCTGAGCGCTTGCGCCGGAGCAGGGGCATTTTTGCGTGCTCGGCCGGGTGGGATTGCTGCGGGCACGGACGGCTTGCAACGCTCAATGACCCCACCGGGGCGATGTTCAAGCTCATTGCAGACACCGCACAGCAAGCCGCTGATGCCCCGGAGGCGCCGTAACCCGCAGGATAGCAAGCACCCTTCGCACCCTTTAGAAAAATTGCTGTAAGAAATACCGGCCAGCCCCTTCCACTTGGGCTACTGGCCGGTATTCTTTTGGAATGCCCGGCCCTCCAAGGGGCCGGCACAGTTACCCGACGCAGGTCGGGAGCTGCACCAACTCCGTCGCTGGGGCGCACCGTTGGTTGCCCCGTGCCGGCTGTGGCACGTCCCGCTGGGGGACGTCTCGCCGAATGCACACACTAGACACGTCGTGTTCATTCACCCCTGTTTTGATGTGCCGGGACTGCTTGACCAGGAGCAGGAACCGGCCGGTCCGCGGGCATCACCCGGACATCCTCCACCAGCCCTTACCCGGGCACCTAATGAGAGTTAGAGCGGATGAAACACATACCTTGGAAAACCGCGCTGGGCACAGCGCTGTCGGCGGGGCTCATCGCAGCCCCGCTGGCCGCTGTGCCGGCGTTCGCCGTGGAGGTCTCCCCGGCAGCGGCTGGCACTTCGCCGGTCATCATCAACGAGGCGTACCTCAGCGGCGGCAGCGCCGGCGCAGCCTACAAGAACAAGTTCGTTGAGCTGTACAACACCTCGGACGCCCCGGTCTCGCTGGACGGCTGGTCACTCCAGTACCGGTCATCCACGGGTACCGGCGCGCCCGGAAACGTCGTCCCGCTGACCGGCAGTATTGCCGCCAAGAGTTTCTACGTGATCAAGGCGACCGGCAACAATTACGCGACGTCGACGGCGCCGGAATTGGCGGCGTTTGATCTGGACGCTGGCACCAAGTTCACCCCCAGCGGCACCACCGGAACCATTGTGCTGGCCAAACAGGCCACCGCCCTCAACCCGCTGGCCGACGGCTCCGTTATCGAGCCGGCCAACGTCGCTGATCTGCTCGGCTACGGGACCTCCAACACCTTCGAAACCGTGGCCGCCAGCGCGCCGGCGGGCAATACCGACGTCAAGAGCTTCAACCGCAGCAACGGCGTTGACAGCAACAACAACTCCGCAGACTTCACCCTGAACGCCACGATCACCCCCAAGGCCGTCAACGGTGTAGCCACCCCCGTCGAGCCTCCCGTCGACCCCGGCACTCCCCCGGCGGTCAAGACCATTGCCGAGATCCAGGGCAACGGCGCCGCGAGCCCGCTCGTAGGAACCTCGGCCACCACCCGCGGCAAGGTCACCGCGACGTTCCCCACCGGCGGTTTCGCCGGCTACTACATCCAGACCCCCGGCACCGGCGGCGACCTGACCCCGGCCAGCCACACGGCGTCGGACGCGATCTTCGTCTACTCGGCCGCCACGGCCGGCTCCGTCCAGATCGGCGACTACGTCGAAGTGACCGGCGCCGTCAGCGAATACTTCGGCATGACCCAGCTGACGGTCACCGCCGCGGCGGACCTGAAGAAGCTCACCGAGGCTGCCCCCGAAGTCAAGGCCACCGGCTTTGCGCTCCCGGCCGAGGAGTCCTTCCGCGAAGCGCTCGAAGGCATGCTGCTGACGCCGCAGGGGCCCGTGACGGTCACTGACAACTACTCGCTGAACCAGTACGGCGAAATCGGCCTGGCCGGCGGCACCACCCCGCTGGAGCAGCCCACCGCCGTCGCGCCGTTCGGTTCGGCCGAGTACACCGCCACGGTCGCCGCCAACGCGGCCCGAGGCATCAAGCTCGACGACGGCGCCACCACCAACTTCTTCAAGGACGCCGCCACCAAGGCTTTGGAGCTGCCGTACCTGACCACCGCGGACCCTGTCCGGGTGGGGGCACCGGTGAACTTCAAGACCGACGTTGTGCTCAGCTACGCCAACAGCTCCTGGAAGTTCCAGCCGCTGACCCACCTGACGCCCGCCAACGCGGACACGGTCCAGCCGGCGAACTTCGGCACCACCACCCGCACGGAGGCGCCGGCCGCCGTCGGAGGCAACCTCAAGATCGCCTCGTTCAACGTGCTGAACTACTTCCCCACCACCGGCGATCAGCTCACCGGGTGCACCTACTACACGGACCGCGCCGGCAACCCGATCACCGTCCGCGGCGGCTGCGACGCCCGCGGCGCCGCCAACGCTGAGAACCTCCAGCGCCAGCAGGACAAGATCGTCGCCGCCATCACCAAGTCCGGCGCCGATGTCGTGTCCCTGATGGAGATCGAAAACTCCGCAAAGTTCGGCAAGAACCGCGACGATGCCCTGGCCAAGCTGGTCGACAGCCTGAACATCGCCACACCGGGGATCTGGGACTACGTCCGCACACCTGCCAACGCACCGCCGCTGGCCGATGAGGACATGATCCGCACTGCTTTCATCTTCAAGAAGGCCGCAGCGGAGCCGGTGGGCCCGTCCATCATCCACAACGACACCGTCGCCTTCGCGACTGCCCGCAAGCCGCTGGCCCAGGTCTTCAAGCCGGTCGGCGCCGCTGATGACAAGCAGTTCATCGCAATCGCCAACCACTTCAAGTCCAAGGGCTCGGCCGCCACACCGGACGATACGGACCTGGGCCAGGGCGCGTCAAACTTCGCCCGCACGGCCCAGGCCAAGTCGCTGCTGGCATTCTCTGATGAACTGCAGAAGTCCGAGGGCACCGACAAGGTTTTCCTGATCGGCGACTTCAACGCCTACGCCAAGGAAGATCCGATCAACGTCTTCACGGCCGCGGGGTACGTGAACCAGGACGAGAAGGCCAAGAACGCCGACGGTTCCGCCAAGCACTCCTACCTCTTCGGTGGCCTGGTGGGCTCGCTGGACCACATCCTCGCCTCACCCGGCGCCAACGCCATCGTCACCGGCGCCGACATCTGGAACATCAACTCCGTGGAGTCCGTCGCCCTGGAGTACAGCCGCTACAACAACAACGTGACCGACTACTACGCGCCGGACCAGTTCCGGGCCAGCGACCACGATCCGGTGGTCGTGGGTTTGGACCTTCCGGCCACCCCGGCCAGCGTTGAGCTGAATCTTCTCGGCATCAACGACTTCCACGGCCGGATCGATTCCAACACCGTGTTCTTCGCGGGAACCATCGAGAAGCTGCGGGCCGCGGCTGCCCCCGGCGCCACGGCATTCCTCTCCGCGGGCGACAACATCGGCGCCTCGCCGTTCACGTCGGCCGTTGCCAAGGACCAGCCGACCATTGATGTGCTGAACGCCCTGGATCTGCGGACCTCGGCCGTGGGCAACCACGAGTTCGACGGTGGCTGGGCCGACCTGCGCGACCGTGTCATCGCGGGCGGCAGCAATGCCAAGTTCCCGTACCTCGGCGCCAACGTCTACAAGAAGGGCACCACCGAGCCGGTCCTGCCGGAATCCACGGTGCTCGAGCTGAACGGCGTCAAGGTCGCCGTCATCGGAACCGTCACGCCGGAAACACCCTCGCTGGTCACCCCCGCCGGGATCGCCGACCTTGAGTTCGGCGACGCCGTCGACGCCATCAACCGCGTCGCCGCCAAGATCAAGGCGGACAACCTCGCCGACGTGATCGTGGTGGCGAACCACGACGGCGCCGGTTCCGGCGCGCCCGAGGGTTCCACCCTGGAGCAGGAAGTCGCCGCCGGCGGCCCCTTCGCCAAGATGGTCACCGAGGTCACCCCGGACGTTGCGGCCATCTTCAACGGCCACACCCACAAGCAGTACTCCTGGGATGCGCCGGTCCCCGGCGTTGAGGGCAAGACCCGCCCGATCGTCCAGACCGGCAACTACGGCGAGTACATCGGCCAGATCCAGTTGACCATCGACACTGCAACCATGTCGGTCACCGGCTACAAGGCCGGCAACGTCAAGCGGACCACCTCCGCTGACCAGCCGGCAGCGGACCTGGTGGCCGCGTACCCGCGGGTCGCGGCGGTCAAGACCATCGTTGACACGGCTATCGCCGACGCAGCAGTGGTCGGCAACCAGCCGGTCGGCGCGGTGACGGCTGACATTACGACGGCGTTTGCCGGTTCCCCGGCCAAGCGCGATGACCGGGCCAGCGAGTCCACCCTGGGCAACCTCGTGGCCGATTCCCTGGTTGATTCGCTCCAGACCCCGGAACTCGGCGGTGCCGAGATCGGCGTCGTCAACCCGGGCGGCCTGCGCGACGAGCTGTACTACGCACCGGACGGGACCATCACCTATGCCGAGGCCAACGCGGTCCTGCCGTTCGTGAACAACCTGTCGACCACCTCGCTGACCGGTGCGCAGTTCAAGACGCTCCTTGAGCAGCAGTGGCAGACCAACCCGGACGGCACGGTACCCAGCCGCGCCTACCAGCAGCTCGGCCTGTCCAAGAACGTCAACTACACCTACGACGCAGCCCGCGCCGCCGGTGACCGGATCACCTCGATCCGGGTCAACGGCGCGCTGATCGACCCGGCCAAGTCCTACCGGATCGGAACGTTCAGCTTCCTGGCAACGGGCGGCGACAACTTCCGCGTCTTCACCTCCGGCACCAGCACCAAGGACTCCGGCCTCGTGGACCGCGACGCGTGGATCAAGTACCTGCAGGCGAACAACCCGGTTTCGCCGGACTTCGCCCGCCGCTCCGTCGCCGTGGTGAACACCACCGCCGCCGAGGTCAAGGGCGGGGAGGCCATCACCCTGGCCATCGCCAAGCTGGACCTCACCTCGCTGGGCAGCCCGGTGAACACCTCGCTGCGCGCCGAGTTCACGGACGCGAACGGCACCGTCACGGCACTGGGCACGGTTCCGGTTTCCGCCGGCGCCGCCACGGTAAACGTGACGGTTCCCGCCGGGGCCGCTGCCGGCACGGGCACCCTGGTGCTCACCGCCGTCGAATCCGGCACCGTAGTGAAAACGGCCGTCCTGGTCGCAGCCAGCGTTCCGGTCCCGCCGAAGTGCACCGCCCCGGTCAAGCCGCGGTTCGCCGACATCGTGGGCCAGGTCAGCTATGGAAAGGCCATGGCGGACTACCGCAAGTGCCTGAAGGGCTAACCCCCTAGCCCTACACCAGTGGACATGCCCTCCCTGGGCTGCAGCACTGGACATATAGCCCATATGTCCAGTGCTCAGCCCGGACGGAGGGCATGCTCATTTGCAGGGCGCGGCAGCGGAGGGCATGCTCACTCGTGGGGCGCGCCGGCTGTACCCAGTCAGCGTCCGAGGATGGCCCGGGCAATCTCGTCGGCGTCCCGCAGCGTGCGCTGGCCGCTGCGGTAGACGGGTCCGCTCTTCTGCCGGGCTTCGGCCGCAATGGCGGTACCCCACTGCACGGCGGATAACTGCAGGCCCAGGACGTACAGGTCTTCCGTCACCGAGCCGTTCGAGCCGAGCGGCCGGTAGGGGTGCGGCGTGACATCCAGCCCGGAGGTCGGCACCGGGGATCCCTCGGCCGTCATCATGAGCCGGGGGCGGACCAGGCCCTCGGCAAGCAACTGCTCCAGCAACGGGGACTCGTTGACCCCGACCTTGTTCGCCGGTGCCAGCGCCTCGACCATGGCCACCGCCGTCACGACTTCACCACCGCCGCCGTCGGCGTTGTTCCCCACCCACGGCGACACCGCGGTGAAAGTCCCCGACTTGCGGTCCACCCCGAACTTCGGGTCCGGCCCGACGAAGCGCACGACGCCGGCCCGGACCAGTGCCGCGAGCTGTTCGGCACGCAAGGCCGGCGGTCCGCTGGCGAGGCCTTCGACGAAGGATTCGAACCAGCCGCGGAGCCCGGCGACCCAGGACTCGTCGGTGATTCCGCCGTCCGCGACCGCCGTCTTCAGCGCCGCCCGGCCATGGTGCAGGGCGCCGATGGTCATCTTCACCGGGTCGTCCTCGCCCACCGCGGAACGCCGGGCGTCGTCGAGCAGATAGTCGACGACGGCGGCGTCGAGTTCGGCGCGGGAGGCGAACGACCGCCCGGCCAGCGGAGCCGCGAGTCCCAGCAGGTTCAGCCGGTGCGGGGGCCGGAGATGGACGTCGAGCACGGAGTCCACCAGATCCTCCCACTTCGCGGAGGAATGTGCGTGCGGGCGCAGGGCCTCCTCCAGCGCCTTCAGGAACTCCTTCGGCTCCGTCAGGATGGCGCCGGGCTGCGAGCGGGCCAGCGTGGAGTAATAGGCCCAGAGGGCGTCGCGGTGCAGGAGGGGCCAGAGATCGTGGTCGAAGGCGGGCCGTATGCCTGCCTCCGCGAATTTCGCCAGGGCGCTTTCGGTGCAGTACCGCAGTGTCACCGCGTCGGGATAATAGCCGGACAGGGTCGCCTTGGCCCGGTAGGGCGTGCCGCGGCGCGAGGCGGCGATGATCAGCGGTTCACGGCCGGAGGGAAGGTAGCTGAGGACGCCGTCGCCGCCCGGCAGGAACCGTCCGCCGCGGCCTTCGGTCAGCTGGCCCATCGCATCAAAGAAGTTCAAGCCCATGCCGCGCACCAGCACCGGCTTGACGGCCGGTACCAGGGACCAGTCGACGTCGGCCGGAACAGCCGGCGGCAGGTACAGCAGCCCGAATTCCTGCGCCGCCGCCCGGAGCTCGCGCTGTTCGGGGTTGAGCCGCGCGTCAAGGTGGCCGAGGGCCAGCACCACGGAATCGACAGTGAGGACCGCGCCGCCGGCCAGTCCGACGTCGAACCTCACGCGTCCGTCGCCGCCCGCGTCCCCCGCGCCGCCCGCGTCCCCCGCGCCGCCCGCGCCCACTACGTCTCCCGCGTCTTCGCGAGCGGCAGCGTGGCGGACCGACGTCGCCGCCGTGTCGTGGAAATCGACCGTGGCACCGGCGGGGAGTCGGGACAGCAACTCCTCCAGGGTGGAGCGAAGGTAGCGCCCGTAGAGGGCCCGGCTAGGGAAATCGGCCGAACCCAGCCCGGCGAGTTCGGCGCGATCCTCCGCGGTGAGGGAGGGGTGCGGCCGGTCCTGCTGCAGTTCCCGCCAGCGGTCGAACGAGTGGCCGGCCAGCGGCCGCGCGAGGCCGGGGTCCTCCGGGATCACCGTGGGGTAAAAGGACTGCGTGTTCATGAGGTAGTGCCGGGACTGGCCGGGCTGCCAGACATGTCCGGGCCCCGCCGGCCAGGGATCAATAACGTCAATGTGCAGGGTGGCGCCCGGACCGGACGGCACCCAGTTGGCCAGCAGCCGCTCCAGCGCGCTCGTGCCCCGGGGACCGGCGCCGATCACTGCGGTCCGGATGCTCTGCGATTTGCCCACGGCATCCAGCGTATCCGCAACGGGCACCCGGCCCGGACCGGCCCGGCGCACCCGAGCCGCGTGCCGCACGGCCGCGGCGGAACTTGCCTCCGGCGCGCCGATGTTGCTTGGATGGAAAAATGACCACCGCTGAAGCTGCACCCCTTCCCGCGCCCGAACCCGTCGACGAGAACATCTGGCTTGAGGAGATCTACGGTGAGGAACGGCTTGCCTGGGTCCGCGAACAGAACGCCCGCACCGAGGAGCTCCTGGAGGATGCGGAGTACACCCGGCTGGAAAACAGCATCCTCGAGGTGCTCGATTCCACCGACCGGATCGCCATGGTCGGCAAGCACGGCGAGTGGTACTACAACTTCTGGAAGGACCGGGCGAACCCCAAGGGCCTGTGGCGCCGGACCAGCTGGGACAGCTACCGCGGCGGAGCGCCGGAGTGGGATCTGCTGCTGGACGTGGACGCGCTCGCCGCGTCGGAAGGCGAGGAATGGGTCTTCCACGGCGCCAACTTCCTCCGCCCGGCTGAGGGCGGGATACACCGGCGGGCCCTGCTGGCCCTCTCCCCCGACGGCGGCGACGCGAACCGTTACCGCGAGTTCGACGTCGAATCCCGCAGCTTTGTGGACCCGGCGGCCGGGGGCTTTGACCTGCCGACGGCCAAGGGAAACGTTTCCTGGCTCGACGCGGACACCCTGCTGGTCTCCTCCACGGCCGCGGGGCTGCCCAGCACCACATCCTCCTACGCCCGGACCGGCGTCAGGCTGCGCCGCGGCGGATCCCTGGCCACGGCCGAGCGGCTGTTCGAGATCCCGGAGGACCACATGATGGCGCTCGTGGCGCACGACTCCACCCCGGGCTTCGAGCGGACCTTCGCCGTGGACTGGATCAGCTTCTTCGAAAAGACGACGTCAGTGCTGCGCAAGGGCCAGTGGGTGCAGATCGACGTCCCGGCGGACGTCAACCTCAGCTCGCACCGCGACTGGCTGCTGTTCCGGCCGCAGCAGGACTGGACCGTCGGCGGCACGACCCACCCGGCGGGATCCCTGCTCGCGGCCGGCTTCGAGGCCTTCCTGGCCGGCAGCCGGGACCTGTCCGTGCTGTTCACCCCTGATGAGCACACCTCCCTGCAGTCCTGGAGCTGGACGCGGGACTTCCTGCTGCTGAACCTGCTGCGGGATGTCTCCTCGGAGATCCGGGTCCTCGATCCGCGGCAGCCCGGCACGGACACCGCCTGGGCCGCCACCGTGCTGGACGCCTGCCCGCCGCTTCACGACGTCAATGCCTACGCCGTCGACGACGAGGACGCCGCCGACGATTCGGACGACGATGGCACCGACGGCGCTGCACCGGTCACCGGGGGCGAGGCGCCGGGCGCGGGCAACGACTTCTGGCTCGTGGCGACCGGTTTCACCACGCCGAGCACCCTCACCCGCGGCACGCTCCAGCGCGGCGCCGACGGCGGCGTGGTCAGCACGCACGAGGTGATCCGGTCCTCGCCGTCGTTCTTCAACGAGGCAGCCTATGAGGTCCAGCAGCACTTTGCCGTGTCCGCGGACGGCACCCGGGTGCCGTATTTCCAGGTGGCGTCCAAGGACCTCGCTCTGGACGGACAAAACCCAACGCAGCTCTCCGGCTACGGCGGGTTCGAGATCTCCCGGACCCCTGCCTACAGCGGCGCGATCGGCCGAGCCTGGCTGGAACGCCGCACCGGGGAATCCGCCGGGACCGAGGGCGATGCCGCGCACACCCGCGGCGGGGTCTACGTGGTGGCCAACATCCGCGGCGGCGGCGAGTACGGCCCCTCCTGGCACCGCGCCGCGCTGCAGGACAAACGGCACCGGGCCTACGAGGATTTCGCCGCGGTGGCCGCGGACCTGATCTCCCGCGGGGTGACCTCCCGCGAACGGCTCGGCTGCGTCGGCGGGTCCAACGGCGGCCTGCTGGTCGGGAACATGCTCACGCGGTACCCGGAACTCTTCGGCGCCGTATCCTGCGGTGTTCCGCTGCTGGACATGCGCCGCTACACCAAGCTGTCCGCCGGCTACTCCTGGATTGCCGAATACGGCGATCCGGACGTACCCGAACAGTGGGACTTCATCCGGACGTTCTCGCCGTACCACCTGCTCCGGGACGGGGTGGACTACCCGGAGACGTTTATCTGGACGGCCACGTCGGATGACCGGGTCGGTCCGGTCCAGGCGCGCAAGATGGCCGCCCGGATGCAGGCGATGGGCATCCCCAACGTCTGGTTCCACGAGGCGCTGGAAGGCGGCCATGCGGGAGCGTCGGACAACCGGCAGGCCGCGGCGCTACAGAGCCGCAGCCAGCACTTCCTCTGGCGGTCCCTGGCCGGCGGGGACGCCTGACCCGACTGGAGCTGGCCCGCGCGGTACCGCCAACCCGGCCAACGCGGGGTCATTTCCGGCCCATGCGAGGCCCAGACATGGGCGCGCAGTGACCCCGCGTTGCTCGTTTTGCACTGCATGGCCCCTTCTGCGTATCCTTGGTTGGCTAGTTACTAGCAATTGGAGACGTGCCAGAGCGGCCGAATGGGCTTCACTGCTAATGAAGTGTGGGGCACAACTCCACCGGGGGTTCAAATCCCCCCGTCTCCGCGTTTGGCCCCGGTCCCTGGACCGGGGCCTTTTGCGTACGCGGGGAATCTTCGCGGCGGGTCGCCACGAGCGGGCAAGTGAAGACGGATGCCGCGGGCTGCGGCGTACCGGCCGCGCCCGTCCGGGTGCCGGACACCGGGCGCCTTGCCTTGGACCGGGATGGCAGGATTAGCCCATGTCACGGAACACCATGTCGAGGAACACCGCGTTTGACGCAATCATCGTAGGCGGCGGCCACAACGGTCTGGCTGCGGCAGCGTACCTGTCCCAAGCCGGCCGGAACGTCCTGCTGCTGGAGAAGCTCGAACATCCCGGCGGCGCCGCGGTGTCCGCCCAGGCGTTCGACGGCGTCGACGCCCGCCTCTCGCGGTATTCCTACCTCGTCAGCCTCCTGCCGCAGCAGGTCGTTGACGACCTGGGCCTGCGCATCCGGCTGGCCCGGCGGCGGTATTCGTCCTACACACCCGATCCGCACGACAGCAGGAAGGCCCTGCTGGTCGATAACGGTGATGCCGCGGCGACCGCGGCGTCCTTCGCCGCGGTCGGGGCGCCCGACGGCGAATTCCGGGCTTTCGCCGATTTCTACGCCGGCTGCCGCCAACTCACCGAGGCCCTCTGGCCCACCATGACTTCGCCGCTGCCGACCCGCTCCGAAGCGCGGAAACTCGCGGCCGGAGCCGGAGCGGAAGCAGCCTGGGATGCCATGATCGAACGGCCCATCGGTGACGCCATCACCCGGGACCTCCAGCACGACCTGGTCCGCGGCGTGGTGCTCACGGACGCCCTGATCGGAACCTTCGCCCGGGCAGACGACGAGGACCTGCAGCAGAACATCTGCTTCCTCTACCACCTGATCGGCGGCGGAACGGGCGACTGGGACGTACCCGTCGGCGGCATGGGCGCCGTCTCCGGCGAACTGGAACGGGCCGCCCGAGAAGCGGGGGCAACAATACTGACGTCCGCGGACGTCACGGCCGTCCGCCCGGGGGGTGAGGTCAGCTACCGCCACGCCGGCACGGAGCACACGGCCACCGCGTCGTGGGTGCTCGCCAACGTGGCCCCGGTGGTGCTGGACCGGCTCAGGGGGCACGACGGGCCCACCAACACCCCGCGGAACCCGAACCATCTCCGGGAGGGCGCCCAGGTCAAGGTGAACCTGCTGCTGAAACGGCTCCCCCGGCTACTGGACCAAGGTGTCAGCCCGGAGGCGGCCTTCGGCGGGACGTTCCACATCAACGAGACCTGGTCGCAGCTCGACGCCGCCTACCTCGCCGCCGCGGCCGGTGCCATCCCCGACCCGCTGCCCTGCGAGATCTACTGCCATTCCCTCACGGATCCCAGCATCCTTTCCCCCGAGCTGCAGTCCGCCGGGGCGCAGACCCTGACCGTGTTCGGCCTGCACGTCCCGGACCGGCTGATTACGGCGGAAAACAACGAGCACCGACGGGCGGAGCTGCAGGCAGCGGTCCTGAAGTCGCTGAACTCGGTCCTGGCTGAACCCATCGAGGAGCTGCTGCTGAGCGGCCCGGACGGACGGCCATGCATCGAAACGAAGACGACCCTGGACATCGAGCGGGCGGTCGGCATGCCGCGGGGCAACATTTTCCACGGCGGCCTGGACTGGCCCTTCGTCGAGGACGATGCGCCCCGGGACACCCCGGCGCGGCGCTGGGGCGTTGCGACGGATGACCCGCGGATCCTGCTCTGCGGTTCCGGTGCCCGGCGCGGCGGTGCCGTGAGCGCGATCGGCGGGCACAACGCGGCCATGGCGGTGCTGGAGTCCACCGCTCCCGCATGAGTGAGCCTTTACCGGGCCGGCCCGCGTCCAGCACCGCCGCGGACGTATGGAGTCCCCGGCTGGCCCTGCTGGTCGCCGCGACGTTCTTTATGGAATTTCTGGACGGCACCGTCCTGACCACCGCGATCCCCAGCATCGCGGCGGACTTCTCCGTCCCGTCAGCAGACGTCAACATCACCATGACCGCCTACCTCATGACGGTGGCGATGGGGATCCCGCTCAGCGGCTGGCTGGCCGAGCGTCTCGGGGCGCGGCGGGTGTTCTGCCTCGCCATAGCGACGTTCACCGTGGCCTCGCTGCTGTGCGCGCTCAGCCAGGACCTGACCATGCTCACCCTCAGCCGGGTGCTGCAGGGCGCGGGCGGCGCCATGATGGTGCCGGTGGGCACCCTCGTGGTGCTCCGCGGAACGGCCAAGAAGGACCTGCTCCGCGCCACGGCCTACCTGGTGTGGCCGGGGCTGCTGGCACCCGTGCTGGCTCCGCTGGTGGGCGGCGCGCTCACCACGTTCCTGTCCTGGCACTGGATCTTCCTGCTCAACCTACCGCTGGGACTTGCGGCCTTCCTCGCGGCCCTGCGGCTGGTCCCGGACACCGCGGGTGACCGCAACCGGCGTCTGGACTGGCTGGGCCTGACGCTCACGACGCTGGGCGTGGGGGCCGTGGTGGTGGGCCTGGAACTGGCCGGCGGCCGCGAGTCCGGCGGTCTGGCGGCCATCGGCATCACCGCCGGGCTGCTGTTCGTCGGTATAGCCGTCTGGTGGATGCGGCGGGCCCGCTCCCCCTTGTTCGACCTCGGGGTCTTTTCCGCCCGGACGTTCCGTGCCACGGCCACCGGCGGCTTCATCTACCGCCTGACCATCAGTGCCGTGCCCTTCCTGCTGCCGCTGATGTTCCAGAACGGCTTCGGCTGGGATCCGCTGCACGCCGGCGTCCTCGTGGCGGCGGTGTTTGTTGGCAACATCGGGATCAAACCGGCCACCACCCCGCTGATCCGGCGCTTCGGCTTCAAACCGGTGCTGGTCTTCGCGTCCCTCGCCTCGGCGGCCACTTTCGCGCTGTGCGCCCTGCTCGACGCCGGCACCCCGGAGCCGGTGATCTTCGCGTTGCTGGTGGCCAGCGGAGCCTTCCGGTCCATCGGGTTCTCGGCCTACGCCTCGGTGCAGTACGCCGACGTCGTGCCGGCCCAGCTTCCGTCCGCCAACGCCGTTTCAGCCACCCTCGTGCAACTTGCGGCGGCGGCCGGGATCGCTATCGGGGCGCTGCTGATCCGGGTTGCCGAGGCCGGGGGCCCGCTGCTGGGCGGGGCGGGTGCTGCCGTGGATCCGGCGGCACCCTACCGGGCCGCGTTCCTGGTGATTGCGGTGGTCATGCTGTTGAGCACTTTGGACAGCCTGACGCTGCCGCGCCATGCGGGAGCCGAGGTCAGCCGGCCTGGCCCAGCACCAGCGGCAGCACCGCGCCGGCGCCCGCGAGCCTGAGGGCCCGGCCGGCGACAGTCACGGTCCAGCGGCTGTCCACCAAGTCGTCAATCAGCATCACGCTCTGGCCCTGGATCCCGGCCAGGGCTGCTTCCAGCTCCGGTCCCACAACGAGGTGTTCCCAGACACCGGCCAGGCGGTAGGCGCTGTTGCCGCCCCGCCCGCCCGTCGGTCCGCCGTGCTCGAGCTGCAGCTGCCCCAGGTACGGGATCCGGCCGATCTCCGAGATGCCCCGGGCCAGCGAGTCCACCAGGGCCGGCTTCCCGCGGGACGGGATGCTGATGATGGCGGCGGGCCGGCCGGCCCCGCTCCAGCCAGGGGTGCGGGCGTCACCGGTGCCCCACTCGCGCAACACCTGGACACAGGCCTGCATCATGCCCGGGTCCACCGTGCGGTCAGGGGCGCCTGCGGCGAAGGCTTCGCGCAGCGCGCCGCCCCAGCCCAGGTCGGTGAGCCGTGCCAGCGCCCGGCCATGGGCGACGCTTTCTTCGGGTTTGATCTTGCCCTTCACGGGCACGCCCAGCCGGTCCATGCCGCTGGGCCACTGCAGCCGGGGTTCCAGAGGGACACCGGCGCGGCTCAGGGTCTGGCCCGCGGCTTCCGTGGCGGAGGCGGCAATGTCGGCCGGGAACCACTGTCCGGCGCAGTTGTCACAGCGGCCGCAGGCGTGGGCGGTCTCGTCGTCGAGGACCGAGGTGATGTATTCCATCCGGCAGCCGGCGGTGTCCTGATAGATCACCATGGAGTCCTGCTCGTCCACGCGGGCCTCCGCGATCCGGCTGTAGCGCTCGGCGTCGTAGGTCCACGGCTGGCCGGTGGCCCGCCAGCCGCCGCCCACACGCTCCACCGCGCCGTCGACCGCCAGTACCTTCAGCAGCAGCTCCAGCGGCGTCCGGCGCAGGTCCACCCGCGCTTCCAGCGCCACGGTGGACACGGCGGTCCCCGCTTCGGCGAGGGCGGTCAGCACGGCGCCGGCCTTTTGCTCCGAAGGCATCGAGGCGGTGGCGAAGTACTGCCAGATATCGCGGTCCTCGGCACCGGGCAGCAGCAGCACGTCGGCATTGGCGGCGCCACGGCCGGCTCGGCCGACCTGCTGGTAGTAGGCCACGGGCGAGGACGGCGCCCCGAGGTGCACGACGAAGCCGAGGTCCGGCTTGTCGAAGCCCATGCCGAGGGCGGACGTGGCGACCAGGGCCTTGACCTGGTTGTCCTTGAGGAGCTGCTCGGCGCGTTCCCGGTCGGCGGGGTCAGTGCGTCCGGTGTAGGCGAGCACCTCGTGCCCCGCTTCGGCCAGGAGCCGGGCCGTGTCTTCGGCGGCGGAGACCGTCAGGGTGTAGATGATTCCGCTGCCGGGGAGGTCTGCCAGGTGCGTGAGCAGCCAGCCGAGCCGTTCCCGGGAGTCCGGCAGGCTCAGCACGCCCAGCCGGAGCGATTCACGGCCCAGGGCCCCGCGGATGGTCAGCACCCCGTCGCCCAGCTGTTCCTCAATGTCGTGGACCACCCGGGAGTTGGCGGTGGCGGTGGTGGCCAGCACCGGAACGGACTCCGGCAGCTGGGTGATCAGGTCCGCGATGCGCCGGTAGTCGGGCCGGAAATCGTGGCCCCAGTCCGAGATGCAGTGCGCCTCGTCGATGACCAGGAGCCCGGTGCGGCGGATCAGTTCGGGCAGCTGGTTCTCGCGGAAGGAGGGGTTGGTGAGGCGCTCCGGGGAGACCAGCAGGACGTCGACCTCATCCGCAGCGAGTTGTTCGCGGACGGTGTCCCACTCCAGCTGGTTGGCGGAGTTGATGGCCACCGCACGGACCCCGGCCCGCGCCGCGGCGGCCACCTGGTCACGCATGAGTGCCAATAGCGGGGAAACAATCAGAGTGGGTCCGGCGCCGCGGCGGCGCAGCAGCAGGGACGAGACAAAGTACACGGCCGATTTTCCCCAGCCGGTGCGCTGCACCACGAGGGCCCGCCGGCCGCCGTCGACGAGTGCCTCGATGGCCTCAAACTGCCCGTCATGGAACTCCGCCGCCGGGTGCCCCACCAGGACGCGCAGCACTTCCTGGGCCTGCTCCCGGGTCCCGGAAACTCCGTCGGAACCGGCGGCATCGGCGGGAAGGGAAGCGGACAGGACTGCAGCGTTCTGGTTATTGGCCATTGCTTCAGTATCCCAGCCCCCTCCGACAGCCGCGAAGCCACGGAGCACCGCTATGTGGACAATCACAGCGGAGGCGCCGGTGATCTGCCGGCGGGACGACACCTCCGGCGCCCCTCCACGTCCGTGTTCGGCTGCAACGTAAGATAAGACGCGTGACTATGGACCAGACAAAAACTTTTGACCTCTCGGCCTCCTTCAAGGCCTACGACGTGCGCGGCATTGTCGGCGAATCGATCACCGCCGAGATCGTCGAGGCTGTGGGTGCGGCGTTCGTCGACGTCCTGCAGTTGGAGGGCAAAACGGTGCTCGTCGGCGGCGACATGCGCCCGTCGTCCCCCGAGTTCAGCAAGGCGTTCGCCAACGGCGCCGCCCGGCGCGGGGCCAACGTCCAGTTGCTCGACCTCATTTCCACCGACGAGCTCTACTACGCCTGCGGCGCACTGAACGCGGCCGGGGCCACTTTCACCGCGAGCCATAACCCCGCGGAGTACAACGGCATCAAGATGGCCAAAGCCGGTGCCGAACCGATCTCCTCCGAATCCGGGCTCAAGGAGATCCAGGCCCGCGCCGAGGAATACCTCAACGCCGGCTCCATCACGGCCGCCCCGGTCCGCGGCCTGATCGGCGTCCACGACGTCCTCAAGGGCTACTCCGAATACCTCCGCAGCCTGGTGGACCTCCGCGGCTCCCGCCCGCTCAAGGTCGTCGTCGACGCCGGCAACGGCATGGCCGGCCTCACCACGCCCGCGGTCCTCGGCGATGCCCTGCTGCCCAAGCTCCCGCTCGAGATCATCCCGCTGTACTTCGAGCTCGACGGGTCCTTCCCGAACCACCCCGCCAACCCGCTGGAGCCGGAGAACCTGCGAGACCTGCAGGCCGCCGTCGTCGAGCACGGGGCGGACATCGGACTGGCGTTCGACGGCGACGCCGACCGCTGCTTCGTCATCGATGAGATGGGCGAACCCGTCTCGCCGTCCGCGATCACCGGAATGGTGGCCCGCCGCGAGATCGCCCGCGCGCAGGGGCTCGGCGAGGCGAACCCGACCGTCATCCACAACCTGCTCACCTCGCGCGCGGTTCCCGAACTGGTCGAGCGCCACGGCGGCCGTGCCGTCCGCACCCGTGTGGGCCACTCCTTCATCAAGGCTGTGATGGCCGCCGAGGGCGCCATTTTCGGCGGCGAACACTCCGCCCACTTCTACTTCCGCGACTTCTGGAACGCAGACACCGGCATGCTGGCGGCCATGCATGTCCTGGCCGCCCTCGGCGAACAGGACGGGCCGCTGTCCGAGCTGGGCCGCGAATACGAGCCGTACATGTCCTCCGGCGAGATCAACTCGGAAATCGAGGACAAGGCCGGCGCCGTGGAGCGGGTCCGGCTCGATTTCCACACCGAGGACGTGGAGGTGGACTACCTCGACGGGAGTACCTTCATCGCCACGGACGGCAGCTACTGGTTCAACCTGCGCCCCTCCAACACGGAGCCGTTCCTCCGCCTGAACGTCGAGGCCACGGACAAAGCCACCATGGAGCGCGTCCGGGACCGCGTCTTGGCGCTGGTCCGGGGCTAGGACTATGTCGGAACGGCCGGCGGAAACCGCAACAGAGCGCGCTGCAGACGACCCTAGAGACTCCTGGCGCGGCAGCGTCCCGGAGGCGAGCGCCACGGATCTGGAAAACCTGCTCGGCACCGGCGTCGGAGCGGCCCAGGAGCAGCTCGAACGCAACGGCGGGTTTCTGCCGTTCGCCCTCGTGGTCGAGAACGACGGCGAGGTGCGGCTGGTGGCGGTCACCCCCGCCGACGCGGCCGAGGGAACCGACGCCGATTTTGATGCGGACTCGATGATCGGCGACCTCACGGAACTGCTGCGGCAGCACCGGGACGAGTTCCGGGCCGCCGCCATCGTGTGTGACATCACCCTGCTCGAAGAGGCCTCGGACGCCATCCACGTGGCTGCGGAGCACCGGGACGGATCGCTCTTCGCCGCGGTCCTGCCGTACGCCGCGAACCCGGAGACGCACGACCTGGAATTCGGCGAGCTCTCCGCCGATACCAACGAGCCCGGTGTCTGGGTGGACTAGACCGCCGGTAAACTGGCGTCATGAAGATCAACGCCTTCGCGGATGTGAGCCTGCGCGCCATGATGGTGCTCGCGGCGGCTCCCGACGGCGGACTCCTCACCACCCAGAGCATCGCCGACGCCGTCGCCACGCCGTACAACCACGTCGGCAAGGCGATGGTAAAGCTGCGTGAACTCGGAATGATCGACGTCGAGCGCGGCCGGCACGGCGGGTCCCGGCTCAGCAGCGCCGGCCGCGTCGCCACCGTAGGCCAGCTCCTGCGCCAACTGGACACCCGCACGGACCCGGCCGACTGCGTCGCAGCCACCGGGGCCTGTCCGCTGATCAACGAATGCCGGCTCCGCGGCGCCCTGTCCCGCGCCCGCGAGGCGTTCTACCGCGAACTGGATGACATCGTCGTCGCGTCCCTGCCGACCTCCCGGCAGATGGCGCCGGTGTTCCAGGCGATCGGCCTGCGCCCCGGCCTCTGAGCCGGCCCTGCCAGGCCGCCGCCATGCCCACCCCGCCACGCACGGAAAAACCCTCGATTTGAACATGTTTTCTACACCCTGTAGAACAGAGTTATAAATACTTGCATTTCAAATACGGGTATTTTTCATCGGGCCGGTTGAAGACCCCGGCCACTATCTCAGGAGTCCATATGCTCTCGGACAAGTCCTTCCCCGTCATCGAGGCCACCCTCCCGCTGGTCGGGTCCCGGATCGGTGAAATCACCCCCAAGTTCTACGCCCGGCTCTTCGCGGCGCATCCCGAACTGCTGGACGGGCTCTTCAGCCGCTCAAACCAGCGCAACGGCAACCAGCAGCAGGCCCTGGCCGGAAGCATCGCCGCTTTCGCCACCCACCTGGTGAACAACCCGGGAACCCTGCCGGAGACCGTACTCGCCCGCATCGCCCACCGCCACGCCTCCCTGGGCATCACCGAACCGCAGTACCAGGTGGTCTACGAGCACCTGTTCGCGGCCATCGCCGAGGACCTGGCCGAGGTCATCACGCCGGAAATCGCCGAGGCCTGGACCGAGGTCTACTGGCTGATGGCGGACGCGCTGATCAAGCTCGAAAAGGGCCTCTACGCCGCGCAGGCCAACGGCAAGATGTGGAGCCCGTGGAAGGTCGCCGCCAAGGCCCCCGCCGGCACCGGTTCCATGACCTTCACCCTGGAACCGGCCGACGACACCCCCATCACCCCCGCCCTCCCGGGCCAGTACGTCAGCGTCAAGGTCCAGCTCCCGGACGGCCTGCGCCAGGTCCGCCAGTACTCGCTGTCCGGCGAAGCCGGCACCAGCCGCAGCTTCACCACCAAGATGGACGACGGCGGCGAAGTCTCCCCCGTGCTGCACAACAGCGTCCAGATCGGCGACATCCTGGAAATCTCCAACCCCTATGGTGAAATCACCCTCAAGGAAGGCGACGGACCGGTTGTCCTGGCCTCCGCGGGCATCGGCTGCACACCGACCGCGTCCATCCTGCGCTCCCTCGCAGACTCCGGCTCGGACCGCCAGGTCCTGGTCCTGCACGCGGAAAGCGACCTGGACAGCTGGGCGCTGCGCAGCCAGATGACCGACGACGTCGAACGCCTCGACGGCGCCGACCTCCAGGTCTGGCTGGAGCGGCCGGTCGCCGGAACCAAGGAGGGCTTCATGTCACTGCGCGAGGTGGACCTCCCGGCCAACGCCTCGCTCTACCTGTGCGGTCCGCTGCCGTTCATGAAGAGCATCCGCAACGAGGCCATCAACGCCGGCATCCCGGCCACCAAGATCCACTACGAGGTCTTCGGCCCGGACATCTGGCTGGCCAGCTAGTCTCCCCGGCCACGCGGCGCACCACCGGGCTACGCAGCACGCACGACGGCGGCCCCGCACCTTTGCGCAAGGTGCGGGGCCGCCGTCGACGTTATTCATCACGCGCCGCGCCACCCCGTGACGGCACGGCGCCTCACCCCCACCGGCTTCGCTTCACCGCCAGACGGGGCCTCATCCGCCCCGGCTCCGATTCACCCCGCGGATGGCACCCAGACCAGCCCCTGTTCAGCCCGCGGACGGCGCTCCGGTGATCGCGTGGCCGAAGCGCAGCAGGTTTCCCGGGTCGTAACTGGACTTCGCGGCCCGCATCCGTTCGTAGACGGCGGGCGACCATGCCCGCGCCCGGTCAACTTCATCGCCGGGTGCGCCATGGAAGTTGACCAGCGTGTGTCCGGTGGAGTGGGGGGCCATCGCCGCCAGGACGCCGCGGATGGATGCGGCGACGGCCTCGGCAACCGTCGGCATCTTGAACCCGAGGACGAAAAGCAGGAACGCCGCGTCCCGCCCCGAGACCGCGTCCGGCACGGCCCCGCCCCGGGCCAGGGCCCCGCCGAGCGGCCGGATCTCAACGAGAAGCAGCGGACAGTCCGAGCCCTCGCCGGTGAGCTCCAGTAAGTCCGCAAGGGTGTCTTCTCTAAGGTCCTTCAGGAGCGCCCCGCCAGCCGTGAAGGGGAGCGGATCCGACGGGTCCATGTGGATCTGGTCCACGTCGAGGTAGCTCATGGGACCGGCGGTGTCCATCAGCGGCCTGGAGACCGCGCGCATCGGGGCCAGCAAGCGGTCGCCGTCCTCGCGGCTGCCAAGGAAGGAAAAGCGGAGATGCACCACGAACTTTCCCCTCAGCGGCTCGGGGACGAACTCCATCTCCGGTGGCCGCAGCAGGGAGATGGACGGCGAGGCGTTGTCCGGCAGCGTGGGCAGCCACTCGCGGAACGCCGCCAGGACCACGGCGGCATCCGCTCCGGGATAGATGATCCCGCCGCCGTAAAAGTCCCCCAGCGGGAAGAGGCTGAATTCGAGTTCCGTGACGATTGCGAGGTTTCCCTTGCCTCCGCGCATCAGCGCGAACAGTTCGGCTTCGGCCTCGGCGTCGATCCGGCGTAACGCGCCGTCCGCGGTGACGACCTCCATGCTGCGGACGTGGTCCGCCGCAAAACCGTAGGCGCGGCCCAGCAGGGGCAGCCCGCCGCCGAGGGTGTAGCCGACGACGCCAACGTCGGTACTGGAGCCGTGCAGCCCGACCAGCAGGTGCGGCACGCTGGCTTCCAGGACGTTGCGCCACTTCACGCCCGCCCCCACCCGCGCGGTGCGTTCGACCGGATCAATCCGCAGCTCCTGCAGGCGCCGGGTGTTGATGAGCAGGCCGCCGTCAACCACCGAGTCGGCGCCGTGCCCGGTGGACTGGACCGCCACCGGGACCCGGCGTTCCGCCGCCCATTTCACCCCGGCCGCGACATCCTGGGCGTTCTCGGCGCCCAGGACGACGTCGGGCCGGTGCACGGTCGCGGCGTTGAAGGCGAGCGTCTCGGCCGCGAATTCGGGGCTGTCCGGCAGGGCCACCGGGCCGCTGACAGCCGTGGACAGGGCCTGGATGTCGTCGCTGACAAGCATGATGAACTCCTGGGCACTCGCGTGCTGCGAGCGGGTCGGGGGCACGGCAGCGCACGCGTGGAATGCCCCCAGCATCTTTCCCAGTCGGCGGACGGCCCGGCTGATGATGGGTCCGAGCCTAGGATCTCCGTCGAACTGCGGTCTAGGGCCCTAAGTCCCTCACGCTCCCCGGGGCCGCACTGGGCACCGCAGCACGCACGACGGCGGCCCCGCACCTTTCACAGGGTGCGGGGCCGCCGTCGTGCCCAGCTGGGGGCTGCCGGCTGCTAGTGCGCCGCCATGCGTTCCTTCAGGCTTTCGAGCTCTGAGCGCAGCTCCTCGGGCAGGGAGTCGCCGAACTTGGCGTACCACTCCTCGATAGAGGCCAGCTCGGTGTCCCATTCCGCGCGGTCCACGCGGACGGCATCTTCCACGTGGGCGTGGGTCAGGTCCAGGCCGGTGAGGTCCAGCGAGTGCCCGGCCGGCACGAAGCCGATGGGGGTCTCCACGGCGTCCGCCTTGCCTTCGATGCGCTCGATGGCCCACTTGAGGACCCGTGCGTTGTCGCCGAAGCCGGGCCACGCGAAGTCACCGTCGGCCGTGCGCCGGAACCAGTTCACCAGGAAAATGTGCGGCAGGCGCTCCGGATTGGCCTTGCCGGAGACGCTGATCCAGTGCTTCAGGTAGTCGCCGGCGTCGTAGCCGATGAACGGCAGCATGGCCATCGGGTCGCGTCGGAGAACGCCGACCTGGCCGGCGGCAGCGGCCGTCGTCTCGGAGGAGAGAGTGGAGCCCATGAAGATGCCGTTGGTCCAGCTGCGGGCCTGGGTCACGAGCGGAACCGTGGTCTTGCGGCGGCCGCCGAAGAGGATCGCGGAGAGCTCCACACCCTCGGGGCTGAAGTATTCCTCGGCCAGCATGTCGACCTGCGAAATAGGGGTACAGAAGCGTGAGTTCGGGTGGGCGGCGGGCTTGTCCGAATCAGGCGTCCAGTCGTTACCCTGCCAGTCGGTAAGGTGCGCCGGGACTTCGTCGGTCATGCCCTCCCACCACACGCCGCCGTCGTCCGTGAGGGCCACGTTGGTGAAGATGCTGTGGCCCTTGGCGATGGCGCGCATGGCGTTGGGGTTGGTACCCCAGCCGGTGCCCGGGGCGACGCCGAACAGGCCGGCCTCCGGGTTGGTGGCGCGCAGTTCGCCTTCCTTGCCAATCCGCATCCAGGTGATGTCGTCACCGAGGGTTTCGACTTCCCAGCCCTCGATGGCCGGATCCAGCAGGGCGAGGTTGGTCTTGCCGCAGGCCGACGGGAACGCCGCCGAAATGTAGTAGTTCTTCTTCTCCGGTGAGGTCAGCTTGAGGATGAGCATGTGCTCCGCAAGCCAGCCTTCGTCCCGGGCCATCACCGAGGCGATGCGCAGGGCATAGCACTTCTTGCCCAGCAGGGCGTTGCCGCCATAGCCGGAGCCGAAGGACCAGATGGAGCGCTCTTCGGGGAAGTGCACAATCCACTTGTCCGGGTTGCAGGGCCACACGACGTCGGCCTGGCCGGGGGCCAGGGGTGCGCCCAGCGAGTGCAGCGCCGGGACGAAGAACGCGTTCGTGGCGGTGATCTTGTCCAGGACCTCGGTGCCGATGGTGGCCATGATGCGCATGGAGGCGACAACGTAGGCGCTGTCCGTGATCTCCACGCCAAACTTGGGGTCCTCGGCGTCCAGGTGGCCCATGACGAACGGGATGACGTACAGCGTGCGGCCGCGCATGGAGCCGCTGAAGAGCCCGCGGAGCTTCTCCTTCATCTCCGCCGGAGCCATCCAGTTGTTGGTGAAGCCTGCATCGCGTTCGTTCTCGGAGCAGATGAACGTCTGCTCTTCCACGCGTGCCACGTCGGCGGGGTCGGAGAAGGCCGCGAAGGACTTGGGGAACAGCTTCTCGTTCAGGCGGGTCAGCGTGCCCGCGGCGACGAGCTCGTCCGTGAGCCGGGTGTTCTCTTCCTCAGTGCCGTCTACCCAGTGGATCCGGTCCGGCTGGGTCAGTTCAGCTACCTCTTCGACCCATGCCAGCAGGCCAGCATGTGTGGTGGGTGCTTTTTCAAGCAACGGCAGTCGCGCCAAATCTCCCATTACGGTTCCCTTCCTCGGGTTCAGTCGTGTTCCCTAAATGTAGGGCTAGATCACCCCCCAAAACCGGCCTCAAATGCGGGACGCCCGGTGGCCCGGAAATCAAAAACCCCGGAAATACACGGAATCCGCTGCGCCGACGGACCCTATTTTGTGACTAAGGTCACGTAGACCGGTCTAGTCGGCCAGATTACACCTGTTTCGATTTGTAACTACGGCCCCACCTCGCGTAAAGTAATTCGAGGTTCGGGGAGCGAGAAACTCCAAGAACCGAGAATGCGCCCATAGCTCAGCTGGATAGAGCGTCTGTCTACGGAACAGAAGGTCAGGGGTTCGAATCCCTTTGGGCGCACAGAGAAAAAGATCCGCACCGGTCCGCTGGTGCGGATCTTTTGTTTAAGCGCCCGACGGCGGCAGCCCACCGTTACGGGGTCAGCCCGTTACGGGGTTGCCCGTTACGGCTCGACGGCCTGGCCGATCCGGTGCCTGAGGGCCCGGGCGTAGGCTTTTGCCATGACGGCACAGCTTGAACGCGAATTCGATGTCATTGTGATCGGCGCGGGCGCCGTGGGCGAGAATGTGGCGGACCGCGTGGTGCGGGGCGGACTGACCGCGGTTCTGATCGAGGCGGAATTGGTCGGCGGTGAGTGCTCCTATTGGGCCTGCATGCCCTCCAAGGCGCTGCTGCGCCCGGGAACTGCGCTCCACGGCGCACAGTCCGTGCCCGGCGCCGCGGAGGCCGTCACCCGGACCCTGGACGCAGCCGCGGTGCTCAAACGCCGCGACCATTTCACGTCCAACTGGCAGGACGACAGCCAGGTCAAGTGGGTCGAGGACACCGGGATCGAACTGATCAGGGGCCACGGGTGGATCACCGACACCCGAAAGGTCGAAGTCGCGGGACTGGACGGCAGCAGCTACGCGCTCACGGCACGGCACGCCGTCGTGGTGGCCACCGGGTCCTCCCCGACCGCGCCGCCGATCGAAGGGCTGGGCGACGTGGACTACTGGACCACGAGGGAAGCGACGTCCGCGCGCGAAATCCCTGACCGGCTGGCGGTTCTGGGCGGCGGGGTGGCCGGCACCGAACTGGCCCAGGCGTTCGCCCGGCTCGGCGCTTCGGTCACCCTGGTGGCGCGGGGCGCCCTGCTGGGTGCCTTCCCGGAGGAGGCAGCCACACTGGTCGCCGCCGGGCTGCGCGCGGACGGCGTCGGTCTCCGGCTCCGCACCGGAACCAAGCGCGTCCGGGAGAACGACGACGGCTCCCTCACGGTCGAACTGGCGGACGGCGGCACCGTAACGGCGGACAAGCTCCTGGTTACCACCGGCCGGCATCCCGCCCTTGAAGGAATCGGGCTGGAAAACGTCGGCCTCGCCGCCGCGGACGGGAAGGAAATCCGGCTCAGCACCGACTCCACGGGCCTGGTCGTAGGCGGCACCGGGAACGACGCCGAGCCGTGGCTGTACGCCGCCGGCGACGCCGCCGGGAAGGTCATGCTGACCCATCAGGGCAAGTACGAGGCGCGGACCACCGGTGACGCTATTGCCGCGCGTGCCAAGGGCGGGCTGACCGGCGACCCCGCCCCCTGGAGCCGGTACGCCCGGACCGCCAACGACCACGCGATTCCCAATGTCGTGTTCACCGATCCGGAACTGGCCAATGTCGGCCGGACGGTGCAGCAGGCGGAACGCGACGGCCTCCGGGCGTCCTCGGTGGAACTGCCCATCCAGGTGGCCGGATCCTCGCTGCACGCGGAACGGTACGAAGGCTGGGCCCAGCTGGTCGTCGACGAGGACCGCAGGGTGCTGCTCGGCGCCACTTTCGCCGGACCGGATGTGGCCGAGCTGCTGCATGCCGCTACCATCGCCATCGTCGGAGAAGTGACCCTGGACCGGCTCTGGCACGCCGTGCCGTCCTACCCCACAATCAGCGAGGTCTGGCTCCGGCTGCTTGAGGAGTACGGGCTCTGACCGTCTCCTTGCTCACAATCAGCTCACATTCGGACCCTCCTATTTGAACTGACCAGTCAGTTCAGTTAGTTTTGTCGTAGACATTAGTTCTGCGAAAGGCTTTCCTTGCTCCGCGTCCAACAACTCTCCGTGAACGGCAGGCGGGACCATTTGCTGCCGGCCACCTCCCTTCAGGTCCGGCGCGGCGAACTTCTGCTGGTCTCCGGCAAACGCCCGGACCAGCGCACCGCCCTGGCCCTGGCCTTGAGCGGGCGCCTCAAGCCCTCTGCCGGACACTTTGACTGGGACGGCACAGAGTGGGACGGGTGCACGAGGACCAGGACCCTGCGGCAGGCGAGCGCCGTCGTGGACTCCCCCGGGGTGAACGAACCCGAACAGCACCTCAGCGTCCGCGACCTCGTCACCGAGGACCTGGCCCTGGTCCCCCGCCGCTACCGGGGCCCGCTGCTCAGCAAGCCCTGGCTCAAGGGCAACCGCTTTGAGGACATCGCCGGGCTGTGGACCGAACAGCTGCCGGCCTCCCGCCGGATCGGGCTGCTCACTGCGCTTGCCCTGGCGAACCCCCACACAGATCTGCTGGTGCTGGACTCCCCCGACCGCCACGGCGATCCGGCCGACTGGCTGCCGAGGCTTCAGGAGTTGGCGTACGACGCCGGGCGTCCGCTCGCCGTCGTCGCCGTCGTCGTGAGCGTACCGGCGGGCTGGACCGGCCCGACCGCCGCGATCGGGAACGCAAGTGCACCTGCCCCCGGAGCGCCCCGCGCCGAACTACGGGAAGCCTCCATCGCTCTCGACTCCGCACTCGAAACTGAGGACGCAAAGTGACTGTTCTGCGGTTGGCCCGTTCCGAACTCAAGCGCATGACCGGCGGCCTGCTGCCCAAGCTGACCATTCTGGCGCTGGCCCTGGTGCCCCTGCTCTATGGGGCCGTCTACCTCTACGCCAACTGGGATCCCTACGGAAACCTGAACCAGATCGACGCGGCACTCGTCGTGGAGGACACCGGCGCCACCTCCGCCGACGGCACGCGGCTCGACGCCGGCCGGAAAGTCGCCGACAGTCTCGTGGACGGTCATGTCTTCAACTGGCAAACGGTCACCGGGACGGCGGAAGCGGACCAGGGCGTCAGCACGGGCAAATACGCCTTCGCCCTGAAGATCCCCCAGGACTTCTCGGCGAACCTCGTCTCCCCCGGCAGCTTCGACGCCGCCAACAAGGCCATGCTCAACGTCACCACCAACGACGCGAACAACTACCTGCTGAGCACCATCGTGGATAAGCTCACCACCGCCGTGCACACCACGGTGGCCACCGAAGTCGGCGAGGAAACCGCCAACCAGCTCCTCACCGGGTTTGGGACCATCCACACCCAGATGATCCAGGCTTCCGACGGCGCCGGGCAACTCGCCGACGGCGTCACCAGCCTGCACGACGGGACCATCACCCTCCAGCAGGGCACGGTCGACCTAAAGAACGGCGCCGCCGAACTCTACAAAGGCCAGCTCAAACTCCGGGACGGCGCCAACACGCTCAGTACCGGGGCAGCCGGGCTCAGCGGCGGACTGACACAGCTCAAGGACAAAACCTCCACCCTGCCCGCCGATACCCGGACGCTCGCGGACGGCGCCGCGCAGGTGGCGGCCGGCAACGCCGCGCTCAACTCCCAGGTCAAGGCGCTTGCCGGCCAGCAGGCCGCCGCCGAACAGGCATCCGCCCAGGCATCCGCCCAGGCAGAACATAGCCGGGTGGCCGCGTCCAACAGCCGGCTCGTCGCCGCCGGGACCATCACCGCGGCCCAGGCGGAGGCCATCCTGGCAGACTTCGACGCCCACCCTGCCGCGCCGGCATCCGCCGGTCGGGGTGCGTCCCTGATGGCCGCGGCGGCGCAGATCCAGCAGCTGGCGGACGGGTCCGCCGCCGTCAGCGCCGGGGCGGCCCGGCTGGCGGGGGCCACGCCCACGCTCAGCGGCGCCATCACCCAGGCGTCCACCGGCGCGGACCGGCTGGCCGGCGGCGCCGCCACCCTCGCCGCCGGGCAGCAGCGCGCCCTGGACGGCGCCGCACAATTGGCAGCGGGCGCGCAAGAACTCGACGACGGCGCGGCCCGGCTCGAAGGCGGCGCGGCCACAGCTGCCAGCGGCGCCGGAACGCTCGCAGCGGAACTTAACAAGGGCGCCGGCCAGGTTCCTAATCCCGACGACAGCCAGAAGGACAGCCTCGCCAAGGTGATGGCGGATCCGGTCGCCGTCAGCAACGTCTCGCAGGCCAGAGCGGGCTCCTACGGCGCGGGCCTGGCACCTTTCTTCCTTACCCTGGCCCTGTGGATCGGCGTCTTCATGCTGATCCAGGCGATGCGGCCAGTGACCCAGCGGGCGCTGGCGTCGAACGCTCCGGCGTGGAAAATCGCCGTCGGCGGCTGGCTGCCGTTCCTGGCAGTCTCTGCGGTGCAGGCAAGCCTGCTGACCCTGGTGGTCGACGTCGGGCTGGGCCTCAATCCCGCCCATCCCTGGCTGATGTGGTTCCTGATGCTGGCCGCCGCGATGGCGTTCAGCGCGATCATCCAGGGCATCGTGGCGTTGCTGGGATCCCCCGGCAAGCTGGTGGTGCTGATCCTGCTGGTCCTGCAGCTGGTCTCCTCGGGCGGCACCTTCCCCTGGCAGACAACGCCCCAGCCGCTCCACGTGGTGCACCAACTCCTGCCGATGGGATACGTGGTCAACGGCATGCGGCACCTGATTTACGGCGCGGACCTCGCCGTCATCCTGCCCACGATGCTGGGGCTGCTTGGCTACACTTTGCTGGGAACGGCCATGTCCACCCTGGCCGTCCGGAAGCACAAGTACTGGACCCTGAAGACCCTGAAACCGGAGATCACCGTATGACCAGCCGCACGGACAGCACGGCCGCTTCCGCTGACGCGGGGATACCGGCAGGAACGGCCAAGAAGCTCCGGCCGGCCCGGACCAACGCGACCAAGCAGAAGCTGTTTGAGGCCTCGATGGAGCTGATTGGCGAACGCGGCGTCGCGGGCGTGACGGTCGATGAGATCGCCGCGGCCGCCGGGGTGTCCAAGGGGACGGTGTATTACAACTTCGGCAGCAAATCGGACCTGATCGCCCAGCTGCTGCGCCACGGGGTGGACATCCTGCTGGCTCGGCTGCTGAGCGTCAGGGACGACTCAGCGGATCCCCTCACGGCGATGGACGAGATGATCGGCCAGGCCATCGATTTCATGGACGAGTACCCCTCCTTTGCCCGGCTGTGGGTCAGCGAAAACTGGCGGACCCCCAGCGAGTGGCAGGACACCTTCACGGAGCTCCGCGGCCGCCTGCTCACCGTGGTCAGTGCCGCGATCGATGCGGTGGCTGCCGTTTACCCGGTGGATCCGGCTGTGTCCCGGGGCAGCCTGGAGACCGCGATCTTCGGCGCCTGCTTTGTCGTGGGGCTGGACCGGCAGACCTACAACCCGGAGCGGACCCGCGAGCAAAGTGTGACGGCGATTATGGCGTCCATGCGCGGCTTCGTCGTGAAGTAGCTCCCGCTCGGGGATGATTATTCACATGGGCCACATGGGTAACAGCGGCAGAATTGCCATCGGTGCGTTTATCGCCGCCCTCGCGCTGTTGGCGCTGACCGGTATCACCCTGCACGGAACAGTGTTCCTATGGTTCCTGGCGGCGTCCGCCGCTGCCTACGTGGCCTGCGTCGCCGAGGTGGTGATCCGCCGGCGGAACCGGACCCTGGCCGCCAGCGGGATCGGGAGCATCCTGTTCATTGCCTTCAGCATCGCCTTCCTGCGGCAGTGGGGTTTGGCTTTCAACGCGGATCCGGATGCGATGTCGACCCCGGTGGATACCGACCATCCGGACCTGTTCTTCTATCTCGCCGCTGCGTCCGGCATTGCCACCCTGCTGCTGCTGGTTGCCGGAACCGTTCTGCCGGGCAGGGGCCGGCGTTCGCGGACAGCCGGCAACGCTGTGCGGCGGCGTCCTGCGGCCGCGAGGGTCCAGGCGCCCCGGGCGGCAGCCACCCGCCGCGCACCGTCCCGGACCAACGCCGCACGCCCGGCGCCGAGGTCCGCAACCGGCAGGCCGACTGCGGCTCAGCCGGCCAAATCTCAGTCGGCCAAATCTCAGTCGGCCCGCGTTCCCGCCCCGCGGGCCGCATCTTCGGGGCTCAAGCGGCCGGCTTCGGGCGCCACGGGGTCCGCTGCCAAGTCACCTGCCAAGTCCCCGGCACGCCCCGCTGCGCGGTCATCCACGCGCCGCTGAACATGCGGGCGCAGTCCCCGCGGCGGCGCTGACGGCGGCAAGTTCCGTGGCTGGCTGTCGGGCCAGCGAAAATTCCAGGGCCGCAGCACCGCCGTCGCCACCCCGGCGAGCAGCAGGAGTCCACCCGTCACCTCGGCGGGAGTGGGCACCTCGGCCAGGACGAGCCACGCCGTAGTCATCCCGACCACCGGCACCAGCAGGGTAAAGGGCACCACGGCCGAGGAGGGGTACAGCCCCAGCAGGCGGTTCCAGATGCCGTAGCCGACTAGCGACCCGAACACGGCCGTGTAGAGGGCACTCAGCAGCGTGATGGGCTGGACTTCCACCAGGGCCTGCGCCACCGCAGGCGGCCCGTCGAGCAGCAGCGAGAGTCCCAGCAGCGGCAGCGGCACGACGGCCCCGGACCACACCACCAGTCCCAGTCCGGAGGCTGCCTTCGCTTTTCGGGCGACGATGTTGCCTGCCGCCCAGGACAGCGCCGCGGCGAGCACAATCAGAAGCGGCAGCACCGGGGCGACGAGACTGCGGCCGACCGCCACAACAGCGAGTCCGGCCACGCCCAGCACAACGCCCGCAAGTTGCCGTCGGCTCGGCCGCTCGCCGAGAAAACCTGCCGCCAGCAGCACCGTCAGCAGCACCTGAGCCTGCAGCACCAGGGACGCCAGGCCCGCGGGCATGCCCAGTGCCATGGCCAGATACAGCAGGCCGAACTGTCCGGCGCTCATCAGCAGCCCGACGCCGACGATCGCCTTCCAGCTCACGTCCGGTTTCCGGATGAAGAAGATGCACGGCACGACCACCAGGATGAACCGCATGGCCACAAACAACAGCGGCGGCATCTCCGCCCCGTCCGGGTGCAGGCCCAGGTCGATCGCGACGAAGTTGACGCCCCAGAGCACGGCGACGAGCAGGGCCAGGGCGGAATGGCGTGGGTTCACCCTGCCACTATGCCCGGTTCCGGCGTCGTCCGCGTCCGGACCGGGCGGCCCGGTAGCCGGTAGGTGGAGGATCAGAGGTTGCGGGGATTGTCGGTGCGGGGCTCGTCGCGTCGGACCGGCTCCGGCGGGACCTGGTTGTCGGGCGCCTGGCTGCCGTCCGGGTTGGTGGTGCGGTCCGCGGCGGAGGGGTTCCGGTCGCCGCGGTCGCGGCGCTGCTCCTCATTGCCGGCGTCTACTTCGGACCGCCGGTCCCGGCCCTCGGCGTCGCGTTCGGTGCTGACTACGTCGGGGTCCACTTCGTCCGCCTTCCGCAGCTGTTCCTGCGCACCGGACCGGACCTGCTGTGCTTCCTGCTGGCGGTCGCGGGCTTCCTCCCGGAGCCGCTCGGCCTCGACTTCTGCCTGCTTCGCGTCGGCCTCGGCCCGGGCGGCCTGCGCCTCGCGTTCCCTTGCCCCGATCTCATCGGTCCGGGCCTTTTCACGCATTTCGACAGCCCGGTTGCGGTCCGCTTGAACCTTGCGCTTGCGGCTGAGCATGGTTGCCACCACGATGATCGCGAGCACAACCACGACGCCGACAATAATCCCTATGAGCTGTCCCGAATCCACGATGATTCCGCCTTTTCTCTCGATCGCCATAAGTCCACGAGTAAACAGCATCAGTAAACCGCAGAAATGCCTGTATGACCATCATTCGGGAATCAGGCAGCCCGCCTGGCGCCGGCGTTATTTGGCCCGGGGGACCTTGAAGTGCGTAAGCCTGGCGTCCTGGCCGTCCAGCTCGGCCCAGGACTTCTCCGTCTCCATGACCGTCAGGGCGCTCGTGGGGTACCGCGTGGCTGCGTCCATATAGGCATCGTGGTTGGAATCGCGGGAGGCAAGGCGCATGGCAAGATCCTGCACGCCGGGCATGTGCGAGATCACCATGAGGGTGGTCACGGTGTCCGGAACGTGGTTGATGACCGTCAGCATCCGCGACGCCGAGGCGGCGTAAAGCCCGTCCTCGAGCTTCGGCGTCGGGGCCTTGTCGCCCAGTTCGCTGCAGACCCAGGTGCAGGTCTGCCGGGTGCGCAGGGCGCTGGAGCAGAGGATGAAATCGGGGACCACGCCGTGTTTCAGCAGCCATCTTCCGGCCTGCGGGGCATCGCGGTGGCCGCGCGCTTCAAGCGGCCGGTCGTGATCGACGACGCCGCCGGGCCAGTCCGCCTTGGCATGGCGCATGATCACCAGTCGTTTGATGTGATGCGCGCTCATGGACCAATCCTAATGCGGCGGCTGATCCCCGGGCGCGCATCCCACCAACGGTGGCTCAGTCGTCCAGGACGAAGGTCACTTCCAGCACAACGTGCCAGGCAACGACGGCGCCGTCGCTGATTTCAACCTTCTGTTCCTTCACCCAGGCACCCGTGACATTGCGCAGGGTCTTGTTGGCCCGCTCAATGCCCTCCTTGATGGCGGCATCGAACGAGGTCTTGGAGTTCGAACTCAGGGTAGTAATCCGCGCAACAGACATATCTTCCTCTCAGTAGTCGGCTCAACGGGACCGAGACTACGCCGAAGGCAGGAAACACAACAGGGTCCAAAAGCCGCCCAAGAGCCGCGGAGGCCAACGCCCGTCAGCCGGCCCGCCGAAAGCCTCCACCCCAGAACGGGAGGAAGGTGCGTTCTCAGGAGGAAGTAAGCGCGCAGCGTGGCGTTTTGCGCAGTGCCGCATCGCCGACTGAGGAACGAAGGAGGAAGAGAGCTGGCCGGATTCCTTGTCCGAGCTTGCGAGGTCAAGGGAGCCAGCGAACGCTAAGGCACGGCAAAATGCCGCGCTGTGCGCGTGAGACGCGCCGCGGAGAAAGCGAAAGCGCCCGTCCCCCAGGAGGGACGGGCGCTTTGCGCGGGCTGGAAGCTAGATCGAGTATTCCGGAGCGGCCCAGACAACAACTTCGGGGTGCTCGTAGAACCGGTAGCCCTGGCCGCGGACCGTGCGCACGGTGTTGGCGAGGCGGCCGAGCTTGGAGCGCAGGCGCCGGATGTGGACGTCGATGGTGCGCTCGTTGGGCACCTCTTCGGCATTCCGCCACAGGCCCTCGAGCAGCTCGTCGCGGCCCACGGTGCGGGTGCCGTTTTCCACGAGGTAGTTGAGGAGTTCGAACTCCTTGAACGTGAGGTTCAGGGATTCACCGTCGAGCGCCACTTCGCGGCGGGCAAGGTCAATCAAAACGCCGGACGGACGCGAGTCCTGCGGCTGCTGCTGGCGGGACGTCTCGGCGCGCTGGCGGGCGCCCACCGTGGGGTCACCGAACGTGGACCGGACGACGTCGAGTGCGGAGCCGGGGGCGCTGGCCGGGGCAACAGCGACGGCCGCGTAGCTTTCGGCGCCGGAGACCAGGGACTGTGCGTAGGCCCGGATCTCCTGGGCCAGCTTGGCAATGGAGGTCCCGGCGGCCGCCGCGGTTTCCTCGTCGATACCCATGTAGAGCACGAAACCGCGGGCCACATTGTCGGCCGGGACGGGACGCACAGGGGCGGCGGCGCTGCCCGGCGCAATCACGGGAGTTGGGGCCGTGGCCGGGGCCGCCGGAACGGCCCGGAGCTGTCCGTAGGAGTTGGGGTTGTAGCCCTGCGGGGCATAGCCCGGGGCGGGGAAGGTGTTGCCGGAGCCGGAAGGGGCGAAGGACGCGCGGCCGCCGAAGCCCTGGCGGATACCGGAGGCCTGGCCGGCCTTGCTGGCGTTACGGACGGAGATGTGGACGTATCCGGATGCAACTGACATGGAATGCTTACCTCAATGTGAATGGCCGTCATCGCGGCTCGAATGCTACTTTTCCCCGCAATGAAAACTGGGGAGGGCGCCCGACGCTGGGCTGGGGGCGAATGCCTAGAAACCTTTGGAGTGTAAAAGTTAGGCGTGCATTCGACAACAGCGATTCTCGGTATCAGCGGGTGCGCTGATCCAAAAAACTGCGGCTGCAGGAGCTGTTATGTTCTTGTTCACAATTGAAGTGTGCAACGTAACAATGAAAACTTGCAAGTAACAAAGCATCCACAAGTCCACGATGTGAGATGAAACGGGGAATTGTAGCGTAGATCACAATTCTGGCCAGATGCGGGAAGAACGTTCGTTTCGAACAAAAGTGGTCGGAAGTGATATCTGGCCGAAGATGCTTCGTAAGGGATCGCCATAAAGCTGGGATCATTCACTGTATCCGGAAACCGTAAAACCGTTCGCCTACTTAGCAACGGATGTCCACCGTCCCACAGAGTGGTCACTCCGCAGCCTCGGAAAATTCCCCTGCAGAGCGGCTCCGGACGTGTCCAGCTCGCTAGGCTGGGATTCACAGGTGCCGCACAGGATCCCCAAAGCCGCGCCTAACCGGCAGATCGGAGAGTTGTCCCATGGCCACTTCGCACTCCATGACGAACAATCTTCCCCAGCTCACCCATCCGGACGGGTCCCCCATCCGCGCCCTGGTCGTGGACGATGAACCGAGTCTTTCCGAGCTGATGAGCATGGGCCTGCGAATGGCGGGCTGGTCGGTTGCCGTCGCCGCCGACGGCCCCGAAGCAGTGAAGCTGGCCAAGGATTTTCGTCCCGATGTGTTAGTGCTCGATGTGATGCTTCCGGGGTTCGACGGCGTGGAGCTGCTCGGCAGGATCCGCGCCTTCGCGCCGGAGGTCCCGGCGTTGTTTCTGACAGCCAAAGACGCCGTCCAGGACCGGATCACGGGACTGGCAGCCGGCGGGGACGACTACGTGACCAAGCCGTTCAGCATGGAGGAAGTGCTGCTGCGGCTGCACCGGCTCGTCCAGCGCTCCGGGGTGGCCGCGATGGATACCGCCGAACTCGTCGTCGGGGATCTCATCCTGAACATCGACACCAGGGAAGTCCGGCGCGCCGGTGAAGAACTCCATCTCACGGCCACCCAGTTCGAGCTGCTGCGCTACCTGATGGAGAACCCGAAACGCGTTGTCAGCAAGGCCCAAATCCTGGACCGGGTCTGGGACTACGACTTTGGCGGGCAGGCAAACATCGTGGAGCTCTACATCTCCTACCTCCGCAAGAAGGTCGATGCCAACCACCCGCCCATGATCCACACCGTGCGCGGCGCGGGCTATGTCCTGAAGCCGGCGGACTGATCCGTGCCCGAACGCTTCGGCCAGATTCGCCCCTCCGGGTTCATCTGGCGCAACCCCTCCACCTGGCACCTGCGCACCCGGCTGGTCCTGGTCGCCATGGCCCTGCTCGTGGCGATCTGCGGTGCCGTCGGCGTCGTCAGTTATGCCTCGATGGACCTCTTCCTGACCAGGCAGCTCGACAAGCAGTTGCAGCAGGCAGAGGACCGTGCCCGCGATTTTGGCCGCGCCGGCGGCCGCACAGATCCTCTTGAAGCGCGGGGCCAGGGAATCGGCACCCTGAATGCCCGGATCGATGAAGATTCAGTCCGCAGCGCGGGTTTCCTGGGCGAGGACGCCACCCGGAAGTCCCTTACCGAGGAAGACGACGAGGTTCTCCTTGGACTCAGCCCCCGCAGCGATCCGGTGGACCGGACCCTTTCCGCCGGAGCCTACCGGCTGGTTGCAGCCGAGTCACCAAACGGCGACGTAATTGTCACCGGGCTGCCGCTCGCAGAAAAACAAAACACGCTGGCCTCCCTGGTCTGGACCATGGTGCTTGTTTCTGCAGGCGGCCTCGTCGTGATCGGTCTGGCCGGCACTGCGCTGATCCGCCGGACCATGAAGCCGCTGGACCAGCTGTCCGAGGTTGCGACCCAGGTGTCCCGGCTGCCGCTTGATGCCGGCGAGGTGGGACTGGCCATGCGGGTTCCGGCGTCCGCGGCGCATCCCGGAACCGAGGTGGGCAGCGTCGGCCATGCCTTGAACCTGATGCTGGACAACGTCTCCAACGCGCTGGAGGCCCGGCAGAACAGCGAGATGAAAGTCCGCCAGTTCGTGGCGGACGCCTCGCATGAGCTGCGCACGCCCTTGACCGCCATCCGCGGCTACACCGAGCTGATGCGGATGACCGAACACTTCACGCCCGACGGCGAGAAGTCCCTCGCCCGGGTGCAAAGCCAGTCCGAACGGATGACCACCCTGGTGGAGGACCTGCTCCTGCTCGCGCGGCTGGATGAGGGCCAGCCGCTCAAGCTCAGCGAGGTGGACCTGACCCAGCTGGCCATCGAAACAGTGAGTGATGAGAAGGTCATGGCCCCTGACCGGGTCTGGCAGCTGGAGCTCCCGGAGGAGCCGGTGGTGGTCCGGGGCGACGCGACCCAGCTGCACCAGGTGTTGGCCAACCTGCTCTCCAACGCGCGGAAGCACACCGGTCCCGGCACAACGGTCGTGACCGGCGTGAAGCTCACCCCGGACGGTAGTGCCGTGGTGACAGTGACGGACAACGGGCCCGGAATCGCCCCGGAATTTGTGGACCGGGTCTTTGCGCGTTTTACGCGCGCTGACGCTTCCCGGAAGAATCCGGTGCCCGTTGCGGCGGCGGCACACGGGCGGCGGCCCTTTCCGCACCCTCCGCTTCACCCCCCGCGTCTGCCTTCTGCTTCCGGGGCCGCCGCCGCTCTCACCAGCGCGGCCGCCGAGGGAACCAGCGGGCTGGGCCTGTCCATCGTGCAGTCAATCATTGCGGCCCATGGCGGAACTGTCAGCGTCGCGTCGCGGCCCGGACGGACGGAATTCACTGTGCGGCTGCCGGCAACTCCCCCGACGCCTGCGGCTAGCCGGACAGCGGCAGGGGCGCAAGACGCCACGCCGCCGTCGTGATCTCCGTTATTGAAATGTGACTTAGCCGCCCAGGTCCTGTACGGTTTTTAGGGTGCGGCCATCACTAGGGCCGCATATCCGGGCGCACGCCAAGCTCTGCCGCCTACCGGATTCCGCTGGACCAGGCAGAGGCGGGGGACCCAGAGTTCCCGGGCATTTGCATCTTCCGCCCTTGGGGTGAAGCCGACACGTGAAATTCCGTGCGGCCGGGTGACCTCACCCGAACCCGACAGCTAACTCCGCAGGCGTTGAGAGGCGATTATGACCGACTTCAACGCACAACCGCGCCCTGACGGCGCCGAGAACACCACCCGCTCCAAACCGGCGAGCCACCGCGCGGAACCAGCCAAGCCCGCGTCGGCCCTGTCCCGGATTGCCGGCAATGTCGGCTCCACCGGCCGCCGGGCGGCGGTTGTGGTTGCGGCCTGCGCGGTCCTCGTGGGGGCCGGCGCCGCAGGCCAGGCGTCCGAGACCGGCGCCCGCAACACCAGCGCGGGCAGTTCCACGCAACCAGCCACGACGGCGGATCCGTTGACGCACCTCGATTTTGAACGCGTCCGGGTTGCCAACCAGGCCGTAATCCCGACCGGAACCGCCGCCGCCCCGGCAGCGCCGGTTCAGCAAGCTGAAGTACCCGCCCCGGCAGCTGCACCGGCCCCTGCACCGGCTCCGGCCGCCGCTCCGGCTCCGGAGCCCGCACCCGCACCAGCTCCTGCTCCTGTCGCCGTCAATGACCCTGCCGGAGCCCAGGCTTACGCGGCCAGCCAGCTGGGTTCCTACGGCTGGGCCGCCAGCCAGATGCCCTGCCTGATGAAGCTCTGGACCAAGGAGTCGGACTGGGAGACCACTGCCACCAACCCGAGCAGCGGCGCCTACGGCGTGGTCCAGTCCCTGCCCGCCGAGAAGATGGCCAGCGCCGGGGCGGACTACCGGACCAACTACCGCACGCAGATCAACTGGGGCCTGCAGTACGTGCAGGATCGCTACGGCTCCCCATGCGGGGCCCTGAACTTCCACTACGCCAACAACTGGTACTAAGCAGCGCTGCGGATCAGCCGCCCGGGCGGTTGGGGATGTACTGCACTGCCCACTTGTTGCCGTCGGGATCGGCGAAATAAACGAAGTGCCCCCAGTCCTGGACGTCGATGCCGCTGACCTCCACACCGTTGTCCTTGAGCTGTTGGTGGGCTGCCGCGATGTCGCTGACCACCAGCTGCAGGCTGGGGGCGGTGCCCGGCGGCGCATCATTGAGGCCCTCGCCGATGGCGATCGAGCAGGCTGAGCCGGGCGGGGTCAGCTGGACGAAGCGGATGCCGTCCATCGGCCGCTCGTCATAGTCGGCGTTGAAGCCCACCTTGTTGACGTAGAAATCCTTGGCGCGGTCCACATCGGACACCGGGACAAAGACGAGTTCGAGTTTCCAGTCCATGACGCTCAGGCTAGTCCCGCAGGGTCTCGCCGGGAAAGGGAAATCTCAAGCCCGTGGAACCCGCCGCGGGCAGGTTCGCGTCGGGCGGCTGGCTTAGCCGGCCACGCCGTAGAGGCGGTCGCCGGCATCGCCCAGGCCCGGGACGATGTAGGACTTTTCGTTGAGCTTCTCATCGATCGAGGCGAGCACGATCGTCACGTTGGCGTCGGAGAGCTCTTCCTCCAGCTTTGCCAGGCCTTCCGGGGCCGCGAGCAGGCAGATGCAGGTGACGTCGGAGGCGCCGCGCTTGAAGAGGAACTTGATGGCCTCGCGCAGCGTGCCGCCGGTGGCAAGCATGGGGTCCAGGACGAAGATCTGCCGGTCGGTGAGGTCCTCGGGGAGCCGCTCGGCATACGTGATGATATCCAGGGTCTCTTCGTCGCGGGCCATCCCCAGGAAGCCGACCTCGGCCGTGGGGACCAGCTTGGTCATGCCCTCGAGCATGCCGAGCCCGGCGCGCAGGATGGGGACGACCAGCGGCGTGGGCTTGGTGAACGCGGTGCCGATGGTCGTGCTGACCGGGGTCTCGATGGTCACCGGTTCGGTGCGGACTTCGCGGGTTGCCTCATACGCCAGGAGCGTCACAAGTTCCTCGGTGAGCTGGCGGAAAACCGGGGAGGGGGTGTTCTTGTCCCGTAGAACGGTGAGCTTATGGGCGACCAGCGGGTGGTCCACAACGAGAGTGCGCATGGGTCAAAACTATCACCCGGCGGACGGGGGCCCGCCCGTGGGGCCGCGGGCGCCGACGTCGTTCGCTTCCTCTGGAGAACCGCTGCCGGCGGCGCCGTCGCGCAGGTGGACAGAGTTGTCAAAAGTCGGGGCGGGTCCGGCGTCCTCGCGGTGCCGCAGGGCGTGGAAGAACCGGTGGGCCATGATCACGATCCCGACCCAGGCCAGCCCCAGCACCCATCCGATGATCACATCGGTCATCCAGTGGTGGCCCAAATAGACCCTGCTCATGCCCATTGCGAAGATGAAGGCCGCCCCCGCCGCGATCAGGCCGACACGGGCCAGGGTGTGTTCAATCTGCAGACAGGCGAGGTACACCACAAGTCCGATTACCACCGTGGTGTTGAGCGTGTGGCCGCTAGGGAACGACGGCGAACTTTCGTAGGGCGGGACGGCGTCGGCGTGGTCCGGACGGGTCCGGCCGATCAGCGTCTTGCCCACGGACGTCGCGGTCACGGAGACCGCCGCGGCACCGCCGATCAGGATCAGCGGCCGCCAGGTCCGGCTGGTCCAGATCAGCCACGCGGTCAGGAGACTGCCCAGGATGGGCATCCCAATCCCGCCCCCGATGTTGGTGAAACCCGTGACGAACGCGTCCAGGCCGGGGCTGCGGAGCTGTTCCATAAACCCCAGGGTGGGCTTGTCCAGGCTGGCCAGGCCGGCCTCGTCCACGACGTCGTTATAGACCTCGGCACTTACCAGCGCCAGCATCAGCACCACCGCGCCGCCCACGAGCATCGTGGCCCACAGCGCCGCATACGGCACCACCCACTTGCCCCAACGGTGCGTTATCCAGCCCACTGTCCCGTTGTTCACGGTTGCTCCCGAATGTTGGTGCTGGCAGCCGGGCTGCACAGCTTGCTTAGCATCGAAACTATCATTGAGCCATGACTTGCCCCGAGCCCCGCCATGCCGAATGGATGGGCCTTGCCCTCACCGAGGCGCGTGCCGCGCTGGCCACGGCCGACGTGCCGATCGGCGCCGTCGTCATCGGTCCGGACGGCACCGTGCTCGGCAGCGGACGCAACGAACGCGAGGCGCTCGGGGATCCGACGGCACACGCTGAGATGGTGGCCATCCGCGCGGCGGCCGCCCGGCTGCAGGAACGCAGCGCGCAGGGCGGAATGGCCGGTGCCGGTTGGCGTCTGGAGGACTGCACCCTGGTGGTGACGCTCGAGCCCTGCGCCATGTGCGCCGGGGCCGTGGTGCTGGCCCGGATCCCGCGGGTTGTGTTCGGGGCCTGGGACGAGAAGGCAGGCGCCGCCGGTTCCGTGTTCGACATCCTCCGCGAGCGCCGGCTCAACCACTGGGTGGAAGTGTATGGCGGGATCCGCGAGCACGAGTGTGCGGAGCTGCTTCGGGACTTTTTCGCCGGTCACCGCGGCAACTGAACTCTGAATCCTGGCCGCCATCGCGAGTCCCCGGAGGCTCCGAGCCGTGCTACCGGCCGGCCGCGGAGGCCGCGGCGGAGGCCGCCAGGGCGTCGATCCGCTTTTGCCGGGTGGCCGGTGAGTCGAGGCTGAAGGCGCGGAAGTCTCCCAGGTCCTCGCGGATCCACTCCTCGACTTCGGCGATCCGCCGGGTCACAGCAGGCGTGGGGGCGTGGAACACCCAAGGCACGATCCGTTCCCTGCCGGGATCGTACTGCCACAGCCCGATGATCCGGCCCCGGTCGAAGATGGGATGGTCCGGGAGGTCCGCCTGCAGCGCCAGCGAGCCAATGGCCTTGGTGTGCTGGTCCTCCTCGGCCAGCAGGTCCGCGGCGTTCCGCCGCAGCAGCGCGAGTGAGTCCGTGCCGGCCAGCAGTTGGATCTGTTCGCCGGCCGGTTCCTGGAACGTGGCGAGCTGGTCGACGTCGTCGGGCAGCATCCACAGCATGTCCCCGGCGGCGGTGGCAACCTCCACCGCGCCGGCCGCAGCCAGCGCCGCCTTGCTCTGGACCACGGTGAAGGCCGTAAACCACTGCGACTGTTTGAAGGTCGCTCCTCCGGTCCAGGCCAGGTAGCGGCGGACCAGCTCGGCGCGGGTTTCCTCGTCGTCGAGCGGGCTCGGCCGGAGGTTCCAGAGCTCGTAGGCGTAGCGCTGCAGGTCGAGGCGGCCGTTGGCCGGGACCCGGCGGATCCGGCCCTGCGCCTGCAGGATGCCCAGGGCCGCGGGGAGGGTGGTGCTGGCGCCCTTCCTCTTGCCTTCCTCGCCGAGGTTCCGCACGGAGTCGCCAAGTTCCTCCTTGAGCTGCCTCGGGTCCAGCGGGACGCCTGCCTCGGCGAGCGTGTGCAGCACCTGCTCCTCCAGCAGGGTGAGTTCGCCGCGGTCGACGCCGAGCCTGCCGAGCACCTTGAAGGTGGCCTCGGCGGCGTCCCGCCCGAGCTGCAGCGCCCAGGCGAAGTCGTCCCGGCCCAGGACGTAGGTGCAGCCGCGGGCTGTCGGGAGTTCGAGGATCCGGTGCGCCAGGACGTCGGCGTCCACTTGTTCGCGGCGGATGCCGGCGCGGGCGAAGAGCGTGAGGTAGGGGTTGGCGCCGCCAATGGAGCGCGCCCAACCCGCCCGGGCCAAGACCTGCTCCGAGGTGCAGCCGGCCAGTGAACCGTCCAGGCCCTGTTTGTGCCAGGCCCAGGCGCGGAGCCGCTCCGGAGTGAGGGTCCGGGCCGCTGGAGTTTTCGCGGTCCGGGTCTGCGTGGTCAGTGGCAGGGGCGTCATGGGGTCATTGTCCACCAGCCGGCTCGGCAGGGGAATCTTCCACGGGAGGCTTTTCCTGCGGGGCAGCCGGCGGGGGCCCCGCCGGGCGTTCCGGGTTCAGGGCCTCCAGCACGGTTCGGGCGGTGGTATTCCAGCCGGGAAGCCGGCCGCGGGCGTCCATCGCAGCGGCCCGCCAGCGGGTGCGGACCCCGGGGTCGCCCAGCCAGCGCCGCAGCACCTGGGCGAGCGGAGCCGGGTCCTCGTCGAGGGTGACGGCTGTCCCCGGCAGGGTGACGGCTGTCCCCGGCAGGGCGGCTGCGTGGGGCGTCGGCGCGGGGGGCGTGGCCGCTGGCGGCGTTCCTGCGGAAAGCGCCGGCACGGCGGCGCCGGCAGCGAGCGCTTCGACGGCGCCGGTGCCGGCCCGGACGATCACGGGCACTCCCCGCGCAATCGACTCCGTGACCACGAGCCCGAAAGTCTCGGCCTGCGAGATGAGCAGGCTGAGGTCCGCCGCAGCCCATTCCGCCTCAAGCGCCCCGCCTCGCAGCTCCCCCGGGATCCGGAGCCGATCGTGCAGCCCCAACTGCTTCGCCGTGTCGCGGACCAGTGCGGCGTAGCGCGGGTCCGCGGTGTCCGAGCCGATCAGGGAAGCGGTCCAGGGCAGATCCAGCAGGGCTGACAGTGCTCCGAGCAGCAGCAGCTGGTCCTTGTTGGGCAGCAGGGCGGCCACGGCGAGGAAATGCGGCGGCTCGGACCCGAAGGCCAGCGCAGCGGCGTCGGTACCGGGCGGGGCGACCCGCAGACCGTCCGTCCCATGCCGGGCCCGGATCCGCGCCGCGGCAGAGCCGCTGGTGCAGATCACCCCGGCTGCCGCCCGCAGGGCCCGGCGTTCCAGACTGGTTTCCTCCTGTCCGGTGTCGTCCAGCGGCATGTGGAGCAGGATCCAGGCGGGACGCCCGATGGCCGCGGCGGCCGCGAGTTGCTCCGGAGCCCCGCAGCCGAGCAGCCCGTCAATGAGGGTGACGGTGCGGCGGGGGCGGGCGCCGCGGACGTCGTCGGAATCCCCGTTGGCATTGTTGGCATTTTCATCGTCGCCGTCGTTGGAGCCGTCGGCAGTGAAGTCGGCCCCGTCACTACATAAAAGGGCTCCCAGCCGCTGCCGGTCCTCCGCGCTGCCAACCGGCCAGCCGCCGTCGAGCGGGCAGGTCTTCACCTCCACGCCCAGGACGGCGAGCTCCCGGGCGAGCGCGGCGTTGTAGACGTTGCCGCCCGAGTTGTGACGCACGTTGCCGGGCACCACGAATCGGACGCGGAGACCGTCCGGCCGCACCCTGTTCCTGGCTGTCACCAGAGTCCTAGCTGGCCTCAAAGTCGAGCGAGTAGCTGGCCCAGGCGTCGGGGGTTTCGCGCAGGGTGACGTCCAGCCCGGCCAGTTCGCGTCCGTCTGCGCCGGGACGGATTCGGGCCGCCACGGCGTCGGCGACATACTGGGCCAGCGCCTCGGTGGTGCTAAGCCGGCCCGCAAAGTCCGGGTGCTCGTCGAGGTTCTTGAAGTTCAGGCCCTCGAGGATCGAATCCAGCACCTCGCCAGCCTCGCCGATGTCCAGGACAATCGAGTCCTCGTTCAGGGTTCGTCGGCGGAAGGTCACTTCCGTGACGAAGGTGGCGCCGTGCATCCCCTGGGCGGGGCCGAAGGCGGGGCGCGGAAGGCTGTGGGCGATCATGAAGTTGCGGCGGACGGTCAGGCTGAACACTGGTTTACCTCGTGGCTTCTGTAGGGGCTGGTTCGGTCGCGGGGTTTTTCCGGACAGGGGCTTCACCGGCCGGGTATTCGATGACGTGGCAGAGCGCCTCAAGGGTCCCGTCGGAGAGCTGCTGGACGACGTCGGGCACATCCTCGAACGCGGAAGAGCCGGTGAGGAACACGTCGTAGCCGGGATCTCTCAACAGCGAGACGGCGAGCCGCAGCCGGTCGGCGTTCGTGCGGCGGTGCCGGCGCGAGCGGGCCACCACGCCGACCTGGCTGGCCCGGATCGACAGCCGGCGGGCGTGGAAGTCTTCGCCGAGCGGCAGGGTCACCTTCCGGTCGGCATACCAGGACATCTCGATCACCTCACCGTCGTCCCCCGCAAGTTGCAGGGCACGCTCCAGACCGGCCTCCGAGGCGGAGCAATGGATCACGATATCGCAGTCGGGCAGCGCGTCCTCGGGATGGCTGAACTCGACGCCGAGGGCTTCGGCAAAGGCCTGCTTGGCCGGGTCGACGTCGACCAGCTGCAGTCGTCCGAGCGGAAAGGTGCTGAGGAGCTTGGCGACCATGCCGCCGACCAGGCCGGCGCCGATCACGGTGACGCGGTCGCCGAGGCGGGGCCCGGCCTCCCAGATGCCGTTGATCGCGGTCTCGACGGTGCCGGTCAGCACGGCGCGGCGGGCCGGAACCCCGTCGGGAACCACGGTGAGGGACTCCACCGGGACGACGTAGCGGTCCTGGTGCGGGTACAGGCAAAACACCGTCTTGCCCAGCCACTCCGCCGGGCCGTCCTCGACGGTACCGACGGAGAGGTAGCCGAACTTCACCGGCGAAGGGAAGGTGCCCTCCTGGTTCGGGGCGGCCATTTCCTGAGCCATGCATTCCGGGACACGGGCGTTGTGCACCACCAGTTCGGTGCCTTTGCTGATGCCGGAGTAGAGGCTGCGGACCAGCGCCTCGCCCGGGCCCGGGGCAGGCAGGTCCCCGCGCCGGAGTTCCCCCTTCTCGGGGCCGACGGTCCAATAGGCGGTCGCTGTGCTGTGCTGTGCTGGTTGCTTGTCCGAGGTAGTCATCTTGCTGTCGAATCTAGTCCGTTTTGGGGTTGGGCGCATTGCTCCGGTAGCCTATTCAGGTTGGTGACGTGTCCGAGCGGCCGAAGGTGCAACACTCGAAATGTTGTTTGGTGAAAGCCAACGTGGGTTCAAATCCCACCGTCACCGCCACGTGGCAAAACCCCCGCTTCCCTTTGAAACGAAGGGAAGCGGGGGTTTTGCTTTGTTAGACAGTGTGGTTGCCGGCGCATGTACACCGACTGGCGGCCGCCAGTTTCAGTGCGCCGCGGGCGTTAGTGCTCGGTGCCTGCCGCAGCAGCCTTCTTGGCGGTCTTCTCGGCGTCCTTCTCGGCGCGCAGAGCCTCAGTCTCGTGCAGTTCCTCGGCTTTTTCCTGGTGGATGACCTCTGCCAGGAGCTTCTCCATCTCCTTGGCCACGCCGGCGGCTGACGCCGGGTTCTGGCCGGTCACCAGCCGGTCGTCAACCACGACCTTCTCCTCAAAGACATCAGCGGAGACGTGGGTCGCGCCCTGTTCCTCAAGCCGGTCCGCCAAAAAGAACGGGATGACCTTGTCCTTCCCTGCGGCAACCTCCTCGTCGTTGGTGAAGGCGGCCACCTTCCGGCCCTCGACCAGCCGAAAGCCGTTGGCCAACTCGACGTTCAGCAGTCCGGCCGGCCCGTGGCAGACAGCGCCCACCACGCCGCCGGCGTTATAGACGCTGGCCACCAGCTTCTGCAAGCCTTCGCTGTCCGGGAAGTCCCACATGGTGCCGTGGCCTCCCACGAGGAAGACGGCGTCGTACTGGTCGGGATCAACGACGTCGACGCGGGCAGTGTTGTAGAGGCCGGCGCGCGTGGTCTCGTCCTCCGTGAAGGCGACCTGGATGGGATCTTCTGAGTCCACTTCGTCGCGCGGGGGCTGGCCGCCCTGGATGGACGCGAAGTCGACGAAATGCCCGGAATCCTTGAAGACCTTCCAGGGATGTGCCGCCTCGGCCACGTTGTAGCCGGTCTTCTCTCCGGTATCGCCGATCTCGGAAACGCTGGTCAGTACCATGAGGATTTTCTTCATGAAGTGCTCCTATCGTCTGAACTCCACCCTACGCCCAGCCAATTCGGGCCCTGAGAGTGCGCGAAATCGCGCATCAGGGCGCGGGATGCGAATCCCGCCATCACAGCGAAACAGCAAGGCCCCAGGTTCCCTTTTGCATATCAAGGGAGACGGGGCCTTTGCTTTGTCCGAACGGGGTCTGGGTGCAGTGCTCCGTGGGGACCGGGAATTCCTGCCAGCTGGCTCCATCGTTTTGAGACCATGGAGCCAGCCGTTGCGGAATCCGGCTCGATCGGAACACCGAAATGGTCTCTCCCCAGAAAGATGCCCGGGCCAGATCCCAACGCAAGAGTAAACGGCGAATCCCAGACGGGCAATAGGCGCCATTTGACTTGAAAATTTTGTTTTCCTGTGGTTGGTCGGACCCGGATCTGCCAGTCTGTGCCCGCTCCAGGAATCCTCTAGTCGGCCGGGCTCACCACGTCCTCAAGGACGGACCGGTCGAAGAAACGGATCTCTCCGGTGTCCGGAAAGAACACCGGAACGACTGAAGTGCTCGGGTCCTTCGAAGTTTCGTAGATTTCGGGCGCACCCCCGTGCCGGCGGGCAATCGTACCAACCAGGTCCGTGCCGCGGACTCTGACGGTCCGGTATTTGTAGCTCATTCGGGCTCCTTTAGTGACGTGGGACACAGCCTACTCCTGGTCGCGCAGCCTGCCCCGGGCACGCGGCAGTCGAGGGCCCTGCCAGCGCCGGGCGCGCGGCAGGTGCGTCACGGAAGGAAGGGCGGCCCGCACTGGTGCACAATGCGTTCATGACCAATGACGCTCCCCGCCCGGTCTACTTCCTTTCGGACAGTACGGGCATCACCGCAGAAACGCTCGGCAACACCTTGCTGACGCAGTTCCCCGCGAACGATTTTGACCGCATCACCGTCCCTTTCATCACCACCGTCGACCAGGCCCGCGCCGTCGTGAAGGTGATCGACAATCTGGCAGCCACCGGCCTGCAGCCGATCGTCTTTTCCACGGCCGTCAGCAGCGACATCCGCCAGACCCTGGGCACCTGCAAGGGGATCATCGTGGATCTCATCGGCACCCACGTCGGGCTGCTGGAAAGCGCCCTGGGCACACAGGCCAGCGGGGAACCCGGCAGGGCCCACGGCCTGGGCAACGCCGCCCGCTACCAGTCGCGGATGGCCGCCGTCGAATATGCCATGGAGCACGACGACGGCCAGAGCCTGCGTGCGCTCGAAAAGGCCCAGGTCATCCTGGTGGCCCCGTCCCGCTGCGGCAAAACGCCCACCACCATGTACCTGGCGCTGCAGCACGGCATCTTCGCCGCCAACTTCCCGCTCGTGGACGAGGACTTCGAACGGGAAGGACTCCCCAAGCCGCTGCGGCCGTTCGTGTCGAAGTGTTTCGGCCTGACCACCAATCCGCTGCGCCTAAGCCAGGTCCGCACCGAACGCCGCCGCGGCTCGCCCTACGCCTCGCTGCGGCAGTGCGGCTTCGAGCTCCGCAGCGCCGAACGGCTATACGTCTCGCACGGGATCCCGTACCTGAACTCGGCCAGCGTCTCAGTGGAGGAAATGGCCGCGACCATCCTCCAGAAGATGAACCTCAAGCACTAGGGCAACCCGTTCACAAATGTTGTGTGAAACACATCAGGTGGAAACACCGGCCTAGACCTGTCAGTCTGGATTCAACTTGCGCCCATCAACCGGCGAGCGCCCCATGCGGGGCGGCCATACCGCATGCCATCATCTGCAAAGGAGCAGCAACCATGACGACAGACATCCTGTGGTTCTCAGAACTCGGCCTCAAGGATCTGGACCGGGTGGGCGGTAAGAACGCCTCCCTTGGCGAGATGGTGCAGAACCTGACTTCCGCCGGCGTCCAGGTCCCGGACGGCTTCGCCACCACCGCAGACGCCTACCGCAGCTTCCTGGCGGACTCCGGCCTGGACCAGAAAATTGCCGACCGGCTGGTCGGACTGGACACCGATGACGTGACGGCGCTGGCCGCAGCAGGCCAGGAGATCCGCAAGCTGATGCGCGAGACTCCCTTCCTGCCGGACTTCGAGGCGCAGATCCGCGCCTCGTACCAGAAGCTGGTGGAGAAGCACGGCGGCTCCGAGGACCTGTCCTGGGCCGTCCGCTCCAGCGCGACGGCGGAAGATCTTCCCGACGCCTCCTTCGCCGGCCAGCAGGAAACCTTCCTGAACGTCCGCGGCATCGAGAACATCCTCGTGGCCATCAAGGACGTCTTCGCGTCCCTCTACAACGACCGCGCCATCGCCTACCGGGTGCACCACAAGTTCGAGCACGCCGAGGTCGCACTCTCGGCGGGCGTCCAGCGCATGGTCCGTTCCGACGTCGGCGCTTCCGGCGTGATGTTCACAATGGACACCGAATCCGGGTTCCAGGACGCCGTCTTCGTCACCTCCTCCTACGGCCTCGGCGAGGCCGTGGTCCAGGGCGCGGTCAACCCGGACGAGTTCTACGTCTACAAGCCCGCCCTGCAGGCCGGCCGCCCCGCCATCCTCAAGCGCGGACTGGGCGAGAAGGCGCTGCAGATGACCTACACCAGCAACCGCGAAATCGGCCACACCATTGACTTCGTCCCGGTGGAGGCCTCGCTGCGGAACCGCTTCAGCCTCACCGACGACGACGTCGAGCAGCTCGCCCGCCACGCCGTCGCCATCGAGAACCACTACGGACGCCCGATGGACATCGAATGGGGCAAGGACGGGATCGACGGCGGCCTGTACATTCTGCAGGCGCGTCCCGAAACCGTGCAGTCGCGCCGGACCTCCGGCAGCCTGAGCCGCTTCCGCCTGAACGGCACCAGCAAGGTACTCGTCGAGGGCCGCGCGATCGGCCAGCGCATCGGAGCCGGCAGCGTCCGCATCCTCACCTCGATCGACCAGATGGCCGCCTTCAAGACCGGCGACGTCCTGGTCGCGGACATGACCGACCCGGACTGGGAACCGATCATGAAGCGCGCCTCCGCGATCGTGACCAACCGCGGCGGACGTACCTGCCACGCGGCCATCATCGCCCGCGAACTGGGGATTCCCGCCGTCGTCGGTACCGGGTCCGCCACGGATGTCCTCTCCGACGGGCTCGACGTGACCGTTTCGTGCGCCGACGGCGAGACCGGCGTCATCTACGAGGGAATCATCGACTTCAGCGTCGAGGAAACCGAAATCACCCAGCTGCCCGAGGCCCCGGTCAAGGTCATGATGAACGTCGGCACGCCCGAGCAGGCGTTCACCTTCGCGCAGCTGCCCAACCACGGCGTGGGCCTGGCCCGGCTGGAATTCATCATCAACCGCCAGATCGGCATCCACCCCAAGGCGCTGCTGAACCTGAAGGACCAGCCGGACGAGGTCAAGGCTGAAATCCGCGAGCGGATCGCCGCCTACGACAACCCGCGTGAGTACTACATCAAGCGCCTGGCGGAAGGTGTGGCGACCATCGCCGCGGCGTTCGCGCCCGAGCCGGTGATTGTCCGGATGTCCGACTTCAAATCCAACGAATACGCGAACCTCCTTGGCGGACCCGCCTACGAGCCGCACGAAGAGAACCCGATGATCGGCTTCCGCGGCGCCTCCCGGTACCTGGAGCCGTCCTTCCGGGACTGCTTCGACCTGGAATGCGAGGCACTGTCCTTCGTCCGCAACGAGATGGGCCTGACCAACGTCAAGCTGATGATCCCGTTTGTGCGCACCCTGGACGAGGCCAGCGGCGTCATCGGACTGCTCGCGGAGAACGGCCTGCGCCGCGGCGAGAACGGCCTTGAGGTCATCATGATGTGCGAACTGCCGTCCAACGCGCTGCTGGCCGACGAGTTCCTGGACTACTTCGACGGATTCTCCATCGGCTCCAACGACATGACCCAGCTGACCCTGGGCCTGGACCGGGATTCCGCCATCGTCGCCGGCAGCTTCGACGAGCGGAACCCTGCCGTCAAGAAGCTCCTGAGCATGGCGATCAAGGCCTGCAAGGCGCGCGGCAAATACGTGGGCATCTGCGGCCAGGGGCCCAGCGACCACCCGGACTTCGCCGAATGGCTGGTCGAGGAAGGCGTGGATTCCGTCTCGCTGAACCCCGACACCGTGGTGGACACCTGGCTCCGGCTCGCCGGCGCCACAGCGGCCGCCCCGGCCGCCGCCGTCTAACCCGGTGACCTGACACGGTGCGCTGACGCCAGCCCTGGCCCCACACCGAAAAATGGAAACACCCCGGTCTTCGGACCGGGGTGTTTTTTCGTGCCGGACCGCCGCTTCACGCGAGCGGTCCGTTTTCGCAACGCGGTAGAACTCGCCGGTAGAATCAGGAGAGTCCCGCAGCCCAAAAGTCCGCGGGAGCAACCATGGCCGCCGCGGTGAAGGGAGTGCTCGATGCGCACAGCCGCCAGAGCACCATTCCACGCCCTGCGCTCGGCCATGGTGGCACTCACCGTCCTGTCCCTGGCGGCCGGAGCCCACACCCTTGCCGGCGGGCAGCTGCCGGCCACCGGCATCCTGCTGGCCCTGCTGGCGTTAACCGGGCTGGCCTCCACCACCGCGACCCGGCTGAAGCTGACCCTCCCCGCGATGGCGGGCCTGCTCGGTGCCGGACAACTGGTGCTGCACCAGGCCTTCGCCGCCTTTAGCGGCCCGGCACCGGCCGTCTCCGGACCGGTGGCCGGCGCCGTGCCGCACCACCTCGGAACGGTTCACTTCCCGGTCGGCGGTGGCAGCCAGCTCGCGGCGTCGGGGCTGGATTCCGGGCCCGCCCTGCTGATGCTGGCCGGCCATACGCTGGCCACGCTCCTCTGCGCCGTACTCCTCGCGAAGGGTGAGGATGCGCTGTGGTCGCTGGCGGCCTGGCTCCGCCCGCTGCTCCGGCTGCCCGCCGCCATGTCGCCCGACGCCGTCGCGGTTCCGGCCGTGGCGGGCTGGCCGGCGGAGTCCGCGCCGCTGCCCTGGCGGAACCTCCGGCGCGATTGCCGGCGCGGGCCGCCCGCCGCCGTCGTATTTTCCTGACCCTTTCCCGGCCGCGGCCGCGTCTGTTCCCTGGCATCAGGCCCGGCGCCGCCGCGCCACCCCATTTTTTGGTGCGCCTGCCGCAGTGCTGCGCGCCCGCCTGAAAGGCAGCCCCTGTGAAGATTTCCTCCCACCCTGTCCTGCGCCGCACCCTCACCGCCACGGCAGTAGCCGGCGGAACCGCGGCCCTGATGCTTGCCGGCCTGTCCGGCGCGTCGGCGCATGTCGGCGTCACCCCGGATAAGACCACCGCGGACTCCTACGCCCTGCTGACCTTCGCAATCCCGCACGGCTGCGAGGAGTCCGGCACCACCAAAGTGACCATCACCCTGCCCGCCGAACTCAACGATGCCCAGCCCACGGTCAACCCGAACTGGACGGCCGCCAAGGTCACCGAGCAGCTGGCCGAACCGAAGAAACTCGCCGACGGCACCAGCATCACCAAGCGGACCAGCCAGATCGTCTACACCGCCAAGGCGCCCCTGGAGCCGGCCCTCCGCGATGCCCTGGTGCTCTCGGTGAAACTCCCCGATGCTGCCGGCAAGACCCTGTACTTCCCGACGCTGCAGAACTGTGAGACCGGCCAGACCGACTGGTCGCAGCTGCCCGCCGAGGGCCAGGATCCGCACTCACTCAAGGCACCGGCACCCTCCGTTGCAGTCACGGCCGCCGCGGCCGACGGACACACCGCCCACGCCGCGAGCGCCCCGGAAACCACCGTCGGGACGGTCCAGGCCGCTGCGGTGAGTGACGACGGCGCCCAGGCCCGCAGCTGGGCCGGGCTCGTTGCCGGTGTCGGCGGCTTGGCCCTTGGCGGCCTTGCGCTGGCCCGCGGCCGGGGCAACAGCCCCTCACCGGTCCGCGCTTCTGCGCCCGGTTCCGCAGCCGGTTCCGCACCCAAGGAGTAGCTGACCTCGATTGATGCCCGGAAATCACAATCCGGGCATCAATCCGCCGCCGCCGTCGTGGCGTCGTTGACTCGGGGCAGGAAGGGGATGAAGGTGGTGCCATGACGGCTCAGCGAATCACGAACAGACTGGTATTCACGACGGCGGCAGCCGTGGCAGCGCTTTTCCTCGCCGGCTGCGGCGGCGGCACGCCGCAGGCCCAGACATCCAGCACCGCGGCGTCCCCGCTCGCCACCACTTCGAGCCAGCCGGCCACCTCCGCGGCCCCCGCCGCCACCAGCGCCCCCAGCGCCTCGGCCACCGCGCCGGCGCAGCCCGCGCCCGCCGGTCCCGGACTGTGCAAGGCCTCCGGCCTGGCGGCCACGATCGATTCCACCGGCGGCGGCGCCGCAGGCAGCGTCTACATGAAGCTGATCCTGACGAACTCCGGCGCCGAGCCGTGCCTGCTGAGGGGCTTTGCCGGCGTCTCCCTCACAGCCGATGCGAACGGCGAACCGATCGGCGCCCCCGCCGCACGTGACGAGGCCACACCCGCCGCCGACGTACTGCTCGCCCCCGGCCAGGCCGGAACCGCCACGCTCCGCTACACGCAGGCCCGCAACTACACGGACTGCACCGTCGTTCCGGCGGCCGGCTTCCGGATCTACCCGCCGGAGGATACCGCTTCGCTGTTCATCGCCCAGCCCAGGGACGCCTGCAGCAATCCGGGAACCAAACTGCTCACCATCGGCGTCTTCCAGGCCTCCTAACGCCCTGCGCTTCCGCCCCCTGCCCCGGGGGCGTTGCGCCCCGGCCCCGCGGACGCCGGGTGGCTGTCCGCCGATCCCTGACCCGCAGCCGAGCCGCCATTTCGTGTCGGCGGGTTAAGGCATGATGGAGGAATGAAGGGGCAGGAGCTCGCCGGCGGGACACTCGCGGCCGACGCCATGGACCGGTTCAGCCGGCCGACCCGGGACTGGTTCCTGGGTGCATTCGCTGCGCCCACTCCCGCCCAGGACGGCGCCTGGAACGCGATTTCCTCCGGCGCGCACGCCCTGGTGGTAGCCCCCACGGGCTCCGGCAAAACCCTGGCGGCCTTCCTCTGGGCGCTGGACAGGCTGCTCGTCTCGGCCCCCGCCGCGCCCGAGGGGCTGCCCGGCCTGGAGACGGTGAAAGGCGCCCGGCGGAAGACGCCCAAGCGCAAGACCCGGGTGCTCTACATCTCCCCGCTCAAGGCGCTGGGCGTCGACGTCGAACGCAACCTTCGCGCCCCCTTGATCGGAATCACCCAGACCGCCAAACGGCTCGGCCTGCCCGCGCCGTTGATCACCGTGGGCGTCCGCTCCGGCGACACCCCGGCGTCGGACCGCCGCTCGCTGCTGAGCAGCCCGCCTGACATCCTGATCACCACGCCCGAATCGCTGTTCCTCATGCTTACGTCCAAGGCCCGGGAGACCCTCAGCGAGGTGGACACCATCATCGTCGACGAGGTCCACGCCGTCGCGGGCACCAAACGCGGCGCGCACCTGGCCGTGTCGCTGGAACGCCTCGACGCCCTGCTCCCGAAACCCGCCCAGCGGATCGGGCTTTCGGCCACCGTTGAGCCCAAGGAGCTGGTGGCACAGTTCCTCGCCGGCTCCGCACCGGTGGAAATCGTCGCCCCGCCGTCGAAGAAGACCTGGGACCTGACGGTTTCCGTCCCGGTGGAGGACATGTCCGATCTGCAGGGCGCCGCCGGGGCGTTCGACTCCGGCCCCGCGTCCGGGTTGCAGCCGCAGGCCTCGATCTGGCCGCACGTGGAGGAGAAAATCGTGGATCTGGTGCTGGCCAACCAGTCCACGATTGTGTTCGCCAACTCCCGCCGGCTCGCCGAACGCCTCACCGCCCGGCTCAATGAGATCTACGCCGAGCGGCAGCTGATGGCCGAGGGCGGCGGCTGGAACGAGTTCGGCGCAGCTGCCCCCGACTTCGAGGCCGCGCCGGCGGGAGCACCGACCGGCGGCGCCCCCGCGCCGCCGCGCCTCAACTCCGCGGCAAGCTCCGCGCTGCCAACCTCCACCGCCACACCGGCCCACATGATGGCCCGGGTCGGCAGCACCGCGGGCGCCGATCCGGTCCTGGCCCGGGCCCACCATGGCTCAGTTTCCAAAGACCAGCGGGCACTGATCGAGGACGACCTGAAATCCGGCCGGCTGCGCTGCGTCGTGGCCACGTCCTCGCTGGAACTGGGCATCGACATGGGCGCCGTGGACCTCGTGGTGCAGGTCGAATCCCCGCCGTCCGTGGCCAGCGGGCTGCAACGGGTGGGCCGCGCCGGACACCAGGTGGGCGAGATCTCGCAGGGCGTGCTGTTCCCCAAGCACCGCGCAGATCTGGTGCACACCGCCATCACGGTGGAACGGATGCTCGCCGGGAAGATCGAACGCCTCTACGTGCCCGCGAATCCCCTGGACATCCTCGCCCAGCAGACCGTTGCGGCCACGGCGCTGGGCGCCATCGACGTGGAGGAATGGTTCTCCACCGTCCGGCGGTCAGCGCCGTTCGCCTCACTCCCCCGCTCCGCCTTCGAGGCCACCCTGGACCTGCTCGCCGGCCGCTACCCCTCCGACGAATTCGCCGAACTGCGGCCCCGGATCATCTGGGACCGCAACGCCGGCACCATCGAGGGACGCCCCGGCGCGCAGCGGCTGGCCGTCACTTCCGGCGGCACGATCCCGGACCGCGGGCTCTTCGGCGTCTACATCATCGGCACCGAGGTCGAAGGCACCGGTTCCTCCGGCACTGCCGGCTCCGCCAGCGCCGGCGGACGGGCCGCCAGCCCGGCCGCCGCCGCCGCGAAGGGCGGCCGGCGGGTCGGTGAACTCGACGAGGAAATGGTCTACGAATCCCGGGTCGGTGACGTGTTCGCCCTGGGGGCCACCAGCTGGAAGATCGAGGACATCACCCACGACCGGGTCCTGGTCTCCCCCGCCTTCGGCCAGCCGGGCAAACTCCCGTTCTGGAAGGGCGACTCGCTGGGCCGGCCCGTGGATCTGGGCCGCGCCCTCGGTGCGTTTGTCCGCGAACTGTCCGCGTCCGACGTCGGGCCGGCGATGGAACGCTGCAAGGCCAGCGGCCTGGACGATTTCGCGGCCAACAACCTGATCCAGTACCTCGCCGAGCAGAAGCTGGCGACCGAGGTGGTCCCCAGCGACACCACCCTGGTGGTGGAGCGTTTCCATGACGAACTCGGCGACTGGCGGGTGGTGCTGCACAGCCCGTTCGGCATGCCGGTGCACGCGCCGTGGGCCCTCGCCATCGGGCAGCGGCTGCACCAGCGCTACGGCATGGACGGCTCCGCGATGGCCGCCGACGACGGGATCGTTCTGCGTGTGCCGATGATGGAGGACGAGCCGCCCGGGGCAGAACTGTTCCTGTTCGACCCGGAGGAGCTCGAACAGATCGTGACCGCGGAGGTCGGCGGCAGCGCCCTGTTCGCCTCCCGCTTCCGGGAGTGCGCCGCCCGGGCCCTGCTGCTGCCCCGGCAGAATCCGGGCAAGCGGCAGCCCCTGTGGCAGCAGCGCCAGCGCTCCGCGCAGCTGCTCGACGTCGCCCGGAAGTACCCCACGTTCCCGATCGTCCTCGAGACCGTCCGCGAATGCCTGCAGGATGTGTACGACCTTCCGGCGCTGAAGGACATTGCGGCGTCCATCGAACGGCGGGAGCTCCGGATCCTGCAGACCACCACCCAGCAGCCCTCGCCCTACGCCAAGTCCCTGCTCTTCGGGTACGTCGCGCAGTTCCTGTACGAGGGCGATTCCCCGCTCGCCGAACGCCGGGCCGCAGCGCTGGCGCTGGATTCGACCCTCCTCAACGAGCTCCTCGGCCGCGTCGAGCTGCGCGAGCTGCTCGATGCCAAGGTCATTGACGCCACCGAGCGGGAGCTGCAGCGGCTCGCGCCGGACCGGAAGGTGCGCGGGCTCGAGGGGGTCGCGGACCTGCTCCGCCTTCTCGGTCCGCTGACTCCGGAGGAAGCCGCCGCCCGGCTCGAAACGGCAGCCGACACTGCACCCCCAGCCGGGCTGGGTCCGGTTGCCGAGCCGGGTCCCGCAGCGGAGGCTGCACCGGCGGACGCTGCACCGGCCGACGGGCAGGTGGTCGAGCGCGCGGCCCCCGTCGCCGCTGCCGCACCCCTCGCCGATGCCGCCGCGCATCTGGCGGCGCTGCAGCGCGCCAACCGCGCCATCAGGGTCAACATCGGCGGAGCCGAGCGCTACGCCGCGGTGGAGGACGCCGCCCGGCTGCGTGATGCGCTGGGCGTGCCGCTGCCGATGGGTGTGCCGCTGGCCTTCATCGAGCCGGTCGCCGATCCGCTCGGCGACCTCGTCTCGCGCTACGCCCGCACGCACGGCCCGTTCACGTCCGCCGAGGCGGCCACCCGGCTGGGCCTCGGCGTCGCCGTCGTCGCCACTGCGCTGAAGCGGCTCGCGGCGGACGGCCGGGTGGTGGAAGGCGAGTTCCGTCCGCATGCCTTGCCCCCGGCCGCACCCGCTCCGGCGCCGGAAGCCGACGACGGCGACGGCGACGGCGACGGCGACACGGCGTCCAGCCCGTCGTCGGGCACCGCCGGCACCGCCGTGCCCCTGCCCCCCTCGCTGGCCGGCGTCAGCGAATGGTGCGATGCCGAAGTCCTGCGGAAGCTCCGCCGGCGTTCGCTCGCCGCGCTGCGCGCCGAGGTCGAGCCCGTGGATGCCGCCGCCTACGGACGTTTCCTGCCGGCCTGGCAAAACGTTCGGATCCCCGGCAAGCGCGGCCAGTCGGCGCTGCGCGGGCTGGACGGGATCGTCACCGCCGTCGACCAGCTGTCCGGGGTGCCCATTCCGGCGTCCGCCTGGGAACCCCTGATCCTCGCCAGCCGGGTGTCCGACTACCAGCCCGCGATGCTCGATGAGCTCATGGCGGCCGGCGAAGTGCTCTGGTCCGGTGCCGGCGCGCTCCCCGGCAACGACGGCTGGATCAGCCTGCACCTGGCAGATTCGGCCGAACTGACCCTGAACCCGGCCATCGACTTCGAGCCTGGCGACTCCCAGCAGCGGCTGCTGGACCACCTGCGGAACAACGGCGGCGGCTACTTCTTCCGGCAACTGACCGAGGTCGCCGGCGGCATGGACACGGTGCTCAGCGACCAGGACGTTGTCACCGCGCTCTGGGACCTTGCCTGGGCGGGCCGGATCACCGGCGACACCTTCGCCCCGGTCCGGGCCATGATTGCCGGCGGCCACACCGCGCACCGGCAGGTCGCCCGCGCACCGCGCGCCCGCGCCCCCAGGATGAGCCGGCTGGGGCGCGCCCACGGCACCGGTCTGCTCGGATCCCCCGGGCTGACCGGCGGGCGGTACGGAGCCGTCACCGGCATGGCGCCCACCCCCCCACTCGCTGCAGGGCGCTGGTCCGCCCTCCCCGACCCCGAACTCGATGCCACCATCCACGCCCGGGCCACCGCGGAGCTCCTTCTTGACCGGTACGGCGTGGTCACCCGTGGTTCGGTCATGGCGGAGAACATCCTGGGCGGTTTCGGCCTGATGTACAAGGTCCTGGCCCGGCTGGAGGAAGCCGGCCGGTGCCGGCGCGGGTACTTCATCGAGCACCTCGGCGCGGCGCAGTTTGCTGTTCCGGCGACGGTGGACCGGCTGCGCTCCTATGCCGAAGACACCCAGATCCACAAACCCGAACCGGTGGCCCTGGCCCTCGCCGCGACGGACCCCGCCAACCCCTATGGCGCCGCCCTGCCCTGGCCCGCACTGAACGTCGAAGCAGGCACCGGCCACCGTCCGGGCCGGAAGGCCGGTGCCCTGGTGGTGCTGGTCGACGGCGCCCTGGTCCTGTACGTGGAACGCGGCGGCAAGACCCTGCTGGCGTTCAGCGAGGACCCGGAGGTCCTGGCCGCGGCCGGCGCGGCCCTGGTCAGCGTCGTCACCCGCGGCGCGGTGGACAAACTGATCATGGAAAAGGTCAACGGCCACGGCATCCTGGACACCCCCATCGCCGCCGCCCTTGCCCATGCCGGCGCCTACTCCACGCCCAAGGGACTGAGGATCCGTGCCTGAGGGCGACTCGGTCTTCCGCGCGGCCGCCCAGCTTCATGCAGCGCTGGCGGGCCGGCAGCTGATCTCCTCCGACTTCCGGGTGCCGCGGTTCGCCACTCTGAAACTGGACGGCTGGAAGGTGACCGAGGTGGTCCCGCGGGGCAAACACCTGCTTATGCGGCTGGAGGGTCCGGCCCGGCTCGGTGACGGCGGCACGGCCGAACCGGACCGGCTGACGATCCATTCCCACCTCAAAATGGAAGGCTCCTGGCAGGTTTACCCTCCGGGTGGCCGCTGGCGGAAGCCGGGATTCACTGCCCGCTGTGTGCTGCGCACCGCTGCGGCAGACGCCGTCGGGTTCGCGCTCGGCATCCTCGAAGTGGTCCGCACCTCCGAGGAAGACTCCGTCGTCGGCCATCTGGGACCGGACCTGCTCGGTCCCGACTGGGATCTGGCCGAGGCCGAACGGCGGATCCGTGCCGCGCCGGAGGTGCCGATCGGCGTCGCCCTGCTGGACCAGCGGAACCTCGCGGGGATCGGCAACATCTACCGCTGCGAGGCCTGCTTCCTCTCCGGAGTGCACCCGGCGGCCCCCGTTTCGGCGGTGCCGGACGTGGCGGCCATGATCACCGATGCCAAGTTGCTGCTGGAGGCCAACCTGGGGGCGGGGCGCCGGACCACCGTCCTGAATCCGAGAGGCGTGACCGTGGGCCGCACCTCTGGGCTGCCCGGCTACTGGGTCTACCGCCGCGAACACCAGCCGTGCCTGAAGTGCGGAACCCCGGTGCGGCGCGGAGTCCTCGCCCGCGCCACCGGAACCGAGGAGCGCGACATCTACTACTGCCCGAAGTGCCAGCCAATGCCAGTCACTGGCACCGGCCCGGCAAAGTGACGTTCACGACGCGGGAACGGGCCTGCGACGCGCAAAATATCTGAGGCACACCGAATTCGGGCGTCGAGCTGGGATCTGCGCGTCGCGGGGGAATTACCGCATCGTCAACGTCCGGGGCCGGATGCGGCGGCAGCCCGGCTCTACGGGCGCGCTACGGGCCCGGTGCTCGTGGCGCTGGCTCAAGCTCGGGCTCCGTCTCAAGCTCGGGCTCCGTCTCAAGCTCGGGCTCCGTCTCAAGCTGGTTAGGGTGCGACGACGGCCGGATCGGCTGCCGCCACCGCCAGCGCGGGCTTCGTCGATTCGGGAACGGTGAACCGCGGCAGCAGGAGCTGCACCAGCGGGCCGATCGCCAGGGCGTAGAGCACGGTCCCGATACCGACGGAGCCGCCGAGCAGCCAGCCCGCAGCCAGGACCACGATTTCAATGCCGGTCCGGGACGTCCGGACGGACCAGCCCGTGCGGCGGGCGAGTCCGGTCATCAGCCCGTCGCGGGCACCGGGTCCCAGCCGGGCCCCGATGTAGCAGGCGGAGGCGATTCCGTTGAGCAGGATGGCCCCCGCGAGCATGCCGGCCTGCCCGCCGAGGTGGGAGAACTCGGGGATCAGGGCCAGCCCGACGTCGGCGAAGACGCCCACCAGCACGGCATTGCACAGCGTCCCGAAACCGGGCCACTGCCGCAGCGGGATCCACAGGAGCAGCACGAGGAAGCTGACGATCACCACGACGGTGCCGATGCTCAGCCCGGTCTTGACCGCGAGCCCCTGATGGAACACGTCCCAGGGGTCCAGGCCGAGACCGGCCCGGATGAACATGGCCAGGGATACGCCGTACATGGCGAGTCCGATAAGGAGCTGAAGCAGCCTGCGGGTCATCATGGTCCCCATCCTCTCGGACAACTGGCCTTGCATTCCATAGCCAGTTTGAAATACTGGCCATATGTCCGGATCCCTGAACCCCAGTGCGCTGGCGCGCCTGCTCGGCGAGTGGAACCTCGGTGCCGCCCCCGCCTACCGGGAGCTCGCCGACGTCGTCCGCCTTCTGGTCCTCGACGGCCGGGTGCCGCTGGAGATTGCGATGCCCAGCGAACGGGCGCTGGGCGCGACCCTGGGCATCAGCCGGACGACCGTCACTGCCGCCTACTCGATACTGCGCGACCAGGGCTTCCTCAGCAGCGGCCAGGGCAGCCGCAGCCGGACGCGGATCCCGCGGACCAGTCCGCCCGGGGGCCTGAGCGGCAACGCCGTGGCCCATCTGTCCGGGGCTCCGGGCCTGGCCGCTCCGGACGGAATCCTCGACCTTGCCTATGCCTCGCTGCCGGCCAGCGGGGAGGTGGTGCACCGGGCGTTCGCCTCCGCCCTGACCGAACTGCCGGCGCTGCTGCCCGGCTTCGGCTACGACGCGCTCGGCGTGAACGCCCTGAGGGAGGCCATCGCGGGCCACTATTCCGCGGCCGGGGTGCCGACCACGGCGCAGCAGGTGCTGGTGACCTCCGGTGCGCAGCACGCACTGAACATCGTGTTGCGCACCCTGGCCGGCCGGTCGGACAAGGTCCTGGTGGAGCACCCAAGCTACCCCCATGCGATCGACGCGATCCGGGCTGCGGGCTGCCGGCTGGTACCGGTCGCAATGCCCGCCGCCCCCGCCTACGCCCGCTCGGACACCCGCTCGGGGTCCCGGTCCGGGGCGCGTCCCGGCTGGGACCTCGAGGCGATCGAGGCCTCGCTGCAGCAGCAGCGGCCCGCGATGGCCTACGTTGTTCCGGACTTCCACAACCCCACCGGGCGGTTGATGTCTGATTCCCAGCGGCGCCGGCTGGTCCGGGCTGCCGCGGCAGTTGGCACGGTCCTCGTCGTCGACGAGACGCTGCGGGAGTTGAACCTCGACGGCGTTGCCTCCACGCCGATGGCCGCCTTCAGCCCCGCTGTGGTCTCCATCGGTTCCCTCAGCAAGTCTCATTGGGCCGGACTGCGGACCGGCTGGATCCGTGCCGACGAATCCCTCATCCAGCGTTTCGCCGCCGCCCGCACCACCATGGATCTCGGCGGTCCGGTGGTTGAACAGCTCGCCGCGGCCCACCTGGTCAATGCACTCTCCGAGCCGCTCCCGGCACGGCTCGCCTCCCTGCGGGACAACCGGGACGCCCTGCTGGACCTCATCGCCCGGCGACTGCCCGGCTGGCAGAGCGAACGGCCCGACGGCGGCTTGTCCGTGTGGTGCCGCCTTCCAGCCCCGATCAGCACCGCACTCGCCGTGGTGGCCCCGGACTTCGGCGTCCGGCTCGCAGCCGGGCCCCGGTTCGGGACAGGCGGCGCCTTCGAGCACCATCTCCGGGTGCCGTTCACACTGCCCCCGGAACAGCTCGAAACCGCGGTGGCGGCGCTGCGGTCTGCCCAGGACAGGCTGGAGGCCTCCCCGCAGTTGCGGCGTAGCCTTGGAGCCCCGCCCGCAGCGGCCATCGCCTGAACCGGCGCCAGCAGGTCAGTGCAGCCCCGAGCTCTCGGGCCGACCCCGGGCACGTGCGCGGCCCTGCGACGCGGGCAATTCTTTATGAGGCGCAAAACTACTGGCGCGCCCGGATTCCGGTGTCGTCAGGACTCCCGAGTGTCGCACTGGATTTCCGGTGTCGCCGGGCAGTTTGCGACTCGTCGCCAGGCCCGCGGGGAAGACCCCGGTGGCAAGCGGCTGATCGACAACGCTGCCGGGGTGCGTGGCCCAGCCTAGGCGTAGACCTTCTCGAGGAAGCCGCCCCAGGCCTTCGCCATGGCGCCGGAATCACCGCTGCCGCTGAAGTCGTGGACCGTCATGCCGACTGTGGCGCCGAAGGCATTGCGGCCGAAGAACCGGTACAGCGCTCTGGCAGTGCGCAGGCCAAGGAAGTTTGCATTGGCGAAGTCCACTTCGCCCGAGAGCTTCCCGACGCCGTCGAGCTCAAGCTCCACGGTGCTGCCCCGCGCTATCCCCTCGACGCCCAGGGCCTTCTTGAGCCGGACAAAGCCGTCCGGTGCCGCCGAGGCGGAAGGTGCCTGGATGTCGGTGAAGTCCACCGGCCTGCCGTCAAAGTGCTTCAGGTACTGGCCGAGGGTGTGCAGGTAGAACTCGGTGTGCTTGCTGGCGCCGTCATACTGCTGGTCCCAGTCCTCGGCGATGATGCCGCTGTGGACATAGTGCAGCCGGGCACGGCCGCCGTCGACCGGTTCCAGCACGTGTTCCAGCTGGTTGAACCAGCCGTCCGGACCCTCCATGCGGGACACCAGGTGGCGGGGGTAGTCGTCCACCGTCCGCACGGCCGGCCATTCGTCTGTGGGGAACATCCATGCCGGGGTGCCTGCGGTGACGGCCTCCCAGACCCGCTCGGGGGTGCCGGGCAGTTCCGTGTCGACGATGATTTCGAAGTTCCGTTTGTCAGTCATTGTCCTGCTCCTTAGCTGATGGGTTCTTGGGTGATGCCTTGGATCGTGTCTTGAGCGACGGGTGAAGCGCGACGACCAGGCGGTGCCTGCGGCCGCCGCCCGCGGTGGCACCGGGCTCCGGGGCGGCCGCGGTGGCGCCCGGATCCGCGGCACCCGGTCCGCCGTCGTGGTATTTGCCCACAAGCCGGGTCACCGCGACGCCGAGTTCCTCGGCGAAGGCGGCACGGTCCGAGGCGGTACGGAAGGTAACCTCGCCGTCGATCGCGAAAGTGGCGAGTTTCTGCTTGGCCGCCGCCGCGCCGGCGATCAGCTGGCCCATTTCCTGGACCATGCGGCTGGCGAGCGCCAGCAGCCAGAAGGCCGAAAAGCGGTCCGAAAACCTGTGCGGATCCGGAGCCACAGAGGCCAGTGCCGCCGGGGAAATCAGGTAGGAGGCGGCGCTAGCGCGCAGGATCCGCTCCGTGACGTTGCCCTTGCGGCGCTCCTCCACGAGTTCCACCAGGCCGTGCCGCTCCAGCGCCCTGAGGTGGTAGTTCACCTTCTGCCGGGGCAGTCCCACTTTCGCGGCAAGCTGCGTGGCCGATCCGGACTGGCGGAGTTCCATCAGGATACGGGTCCGGATGGGGTCCAGGGATGCCTCCGCCGCGGCCGGGTCTTCGATCACTTCGATGTCCAACATGCTTCCAGTGTCTCTACCGACAGTTTTATTTGTCAAGAACGTTTTTACCGTCGGTGATCTGCTGCGCCGGGTCGCCGGAAGACGTCGGGATCGCGGAAGCTTACCGCGAACTGGCGGGTGTCCGGCGATCTCGCCGCCGTAGCGAACTGGCAGGCTTCCGGCGACCCCGCGGCCGTACACAAGTGCTGGCGCCCGCCCCGGGTCCGGCCAGTAGAATGGACCGGTGATGCAATCCCCCCTGCCCGTGCGCGACGGCGTCAACGCGACCCGCCTCCGCCTCCCGGACGAGGGCCCGTGGAACACCGCCATGGACTACATGATGCACCGCTGGGGCCATATCGACCCCCAGGGCATCGAGGACCGCTTCGACGCCGGGGAGATCGTGGGCGAGGCCGGTATCGCGCTGGACCGCGCCACCCCGCTGCGGAACCACACCTTCATCTGGTACTACCGCACGCTGCCGCCGGAAACCCGGATCCCGGTGGAGCTGGACATCCTGCACCAGGACGAACACCTTCTTGTGGTGGACAAGCCGCACTTCCTGCCCACCACTCCCGGCGGCACCTACATCCAGGAGTCGGCGCTGGTGCGGCTCCGGAACCAGCTGGATTTGCCGGACCTCATTCCGATGCACCGGCTGGACCGTATGACCGCCGGGATCCTGCTGCTCTCCACAAATCCCGAGACCCGGGGCAAGTACCAGGTGCTGTTCGAGAAGCGCCAGGTCCAGAAGGAGTACGAGTGTGTAGCAGCCGCCGAGCCGGCTCCCGGGCACCCGGCCGTTGATTTCCCGGCGGTGGTCCGGAACCGGATGACCAAGTCCCGCAGCTACCTGCTTGCCGAGGTGATCGACGGCGAGCCCAACGCCGAGACCCGGATCGAGCGGCTGCGGACCCTTGACGGCCCCCAGTCACCGCGCGGCGCCGACGTTTCCTCCCCGGAAACGCCCGTCGCAGAGACCCCCTCCGGTTCCACCGGGCGCCGCGCCCTCTACCGGCTGGAACCGCACTCGGGCAAGACCCACCAGCTCCGGGTGCACATGGCCACGCTGGGGCTGGGGATCGTCAACGACGCCTTCTACCCCGACCTGCTGGACAAGGCGCCGGACGATTACGCGAAGCCGCTCCAGCTCCTCGCCCGCGGGATCCGCTTCGTGGACCCCATCACCGGCAGGCCCGTGGAGTACCGCAGCGGGCTGAAGCTCAGCGAGGCCAGCTAGCACAGCGAGCCCGGCCCCGGGTTCCGCCGGCCCCGACCCGCCAGGCACACCCACAGTGACGGGCGCAGGCTGGCGCCCGACCCGTCGACGGAACCCTTCCGGGCACGCCCCGTCGAGGGGACCGTTCCGGGCACGCCCCGTCGAGGGGACCGTTCCGGGCACGCCCCGTCGACTCGGGAAGGGCGCCGGGCCGGAAGTGCGGTACCTTGTGCCCATGGACTTCGGCAGTGCGGACAGCTGGGGGGACACGATCTATTTCTGGATCATCCCGATAGTCATGGGCGATGCCATTTTCCCGCCCATCCCCTCTGAAATGGTCGTCATCACCGGCGGCGCCCTGTCCGCCGAGGGGCGCGCCAACGCGTTCCTGGTGGTGTTTGCCGCCGCGGCGGCTTCCTGGCTCGGCGACATTCTGGTCTTCCAGCTCTTCAAGCGCCGCCTGAGCCATGTCCTGGACCGCTGGCGGTGGGGCCGGGCGTTCCATCGGGCCGTGCACACCGCGATCGGGAAGGCCGGCCGGTCAACCGCCTACGGGGCGATCATCGGGATCCGCTTCATCCCCGGGGGACGGCTGGCGACAACAGCCGCGGCGGGCATCGCCAACGTGTCCACACGTGGTTTCAGCCTCTGCGCGGCCCTGGGCGGCCTGCTCTGGGCTGTCTGGTCCGTCGGTCTCGGCTTTGCCACTGGCGCCGCCACCGGGCTGCCGTTCTGGGCGAGCTCACTGATCGGCGTCGGCGTCGGCGTCGTGATCGGCGCCGTCGTGGGCGTGATAGTCACGCGCAAACGCGGCAACCGCTCCCCGGTGGTGGACGGCCCCGAAGAGGAACTGGACTTCTGAGGCAGCGCCTACACGGGCGCCCAGCGGCCGCGGTTGCGGCGGAGCACCAGCAGGTTTCCGGTCACCGCAACGCGTTCGACGGCGTCGCGCATCATCGCTGCCGACTCCAGCGCCTGGCGGTTCTCGCCGCTGTAGGACGTGGGCTCGACGAGGAAGCGCAGGTTCAGCTGCGGCACCCCGCCTGCCAGGTCGAGCTGGTTCGCCTCAACATGGTGCCGCGTCTCCAGCGCCTCGACGGCGGCAGCCATCACGGCCTCCGGCGGGTTGCCCGGCTTAAGCCCGGTGATCTTCAGTCTGGTCTGGAACGACGGCATGCACCAACCCTATCGGGACCATCGTTGGACCCGCGGCAGCCCCGCTGAAGGCCCCGCGGCGCGGATCAGCCGGTGTTGCGCAGGCCTGCCGCCACGCCGTTGACCGTGATGAGCATGGCCCGCTGGAGGCGGTCGTCGATCTCGGCGTTGGGCATGCTCTCCCCGGCCCCGGCCCCGGCCTCGGAACGGATGCGGCGCAGCAGTTCCACCTGGAGGTAGCTGATCGGGTCCAGGTACTGGTCCCGGATCTCCAGGGAACGCTTCAAGGTCGGCTGCGCGTCGAGCAGCAGCTCCTCGCCGGTCAGGTTCTGGATCTCGGCGACGGTCAGCTCGAATTCGGCCCTGATCGCACCGAACAGGTGGTGCAGCTCCTCGGGAACCAGCGTGGAGACGTAGTATCCGGCGATGTCCATGTCCGTCTTCGCGAGCGTCATTTCCACGTTGGAGAGAACCGACCGGAAGAAGTGCCAGCCGTCGATCATCTCCACCAGCTCCGCCGAATGGCCGGCCTCTCGGGCAGCCTTCAGCCCGGATCCCACCCCGAACCAGCCCGGAACAATCTGCCGCGACTGCGTCCAGCCGAACACCCACGGGATGGCCCGCAGGCCTTCGAGTCCGGCGCCGGAATCGGGGCGCTTGGACGGCCGGGAGCCGATGTTGAGGGAGCCCAGCTGTTCCACCGGGGTGGACGCCATAAAGTACGCCGGCAGGTCCGGGTTATCGATCAGGGTCCGGTACCGGGCGAAGGCGGCGTCGGAAATGGCCTCCATGACGTGGCCGTAGCGTTCGCGCTGGTCCTCCGAGGTGCGCGGCGTGCGGTGCAGCGCGGACCCCTGCATCACCGCCGCGAGCGAGAGCTCCAGGTTCTCGCGGGCGAGCTCGGGCAGCGAGTACTTGTCCGAAATGACCTCGCCCTGTTCGGTGAACTTGATTTCGCCTTCCATCACCCCGTTCGGCTGCGCCATGATGGCGTCGTAGGTCGGCCCGCCGCCGCGGCCGACCGAGCCGCCGCGGCCGTGGAACAGGCGCACCCGGACACCGTGCTTCGCTGCGATGTCGCGGAGTTTGCGCTGGGTTTTGTGGATCTCCCACTGGCTGGTCATCACGCCGGATTCCTTGTTGGAGTCCGAGTAGCCGAGCATGATTTCCTGCACGTCACCGCGCAGCCGGACCAGCTCCCGGTAGGAGGGATCGGAGAGCAACTGGTCCACGATTTCGGCCGAGACCCGCAGTTCCTCCACGGTTTCCAGGAGCGGCGCGAAGCCGATCCTGGCATACGGGGCTTCGCCGAAGAGGCTGACCAGCCCCGCCTCGCGGGCCAGCACTGCCGCGGCCAGGACGTCGTCCGCGCCGCGGGTCATCGAGATGATGTACGTCTCGATGACGTCCGGACCGTACGTGCGCAGGGCCCGCCGGATCTCGCGGAAGACGTCGTAGGTGCCGTCGGCGACGCCGTCGAGCTTGACCGGGTGGCCGGACAGCGGTCGCCGCGAGGCGAGCTCCGAACCGAGCACCTCGAGCCGCTCGGAACGGCTCAGTTCCGCGTACCGGACACCGGGTCCGCCGAGCCGGTCCATCAGCTGCCCGACGGCGTCGTGGTGGTGGTCTGCGTGTTCGCGGATGTCCAGGGTGGCAAGGTGCAGGCCGAAGGAGGCGATGGTGCGCCGGACCCTGGCCAGGGCGCCGTCGGCGGCGAGCGCGGCGTGGTGGTGCCGGAGCGAGCGGTCCAGCAGGCCGAGTTCGGCGAGAAGCTCCGCGGTGGCAGTGTAGTCCCGGCCCGGCTCGTGCGCCGACCCGGCCGCAACGCGCCGGACGGTGTTCAGCAGCTTGGCCTTGATGCAGGTCAGCTTGAGCCGGTAGGGCTCCTGGGCGTTGAGTTCAAGGACCCGGCGGTCCAGTCCCGGGAGGTTCTCGAGGTCAACGTCGATCGAGTCCAGCAGCTCCTGGTCCGCCCCTGCGAGCGCCGTCGAATTGGACAGGATGGAGATCAGCCCGTCGATCAGGCCGATGCTGATCCGGACGGCATGCTGGTTCTGGATCTGCAGGATTTCACGGGTAACCGCGGCGGTCACGTTGGGGTTGCCGTCCCGGTCGCCGCCGATCCAGGAGCCGAAGCGGATGGGTGCCCTCTCCGCGGGGAGGGTGACGCCGTGCTCGCCGAGCAGCTCGGAGAGGTCCGAGAGCATCTCCGGCAGCGCGTCGCCCAGGATGCCGGTGAGGTAGTAGACCGCATTGCGGGCCTCGTCCACCGGGGTGGGGCGGACCTGGCGGAGTTCGTCCGTCTGCCACATCTGGTCGATCACTTCGGCAAGCTGGCGGTCCTGGCGGCGGCGCGCGGACGTGCCCTCCGCAGTGCTCTCGGCCAGGATATCGGAGAGCCGGCGGACCTTGTCCAGCACGGAGCGGCGGGAGGCCTCGGTGGGGTGCGCGGTGAAGACGGGCCGGACGTCGAGTTCGTTCACGACTTCCTGCAGAACCGAGGGACCGGCCTGGGCCGCAATGTCGGTGACGGCTTTGGCCAACCAGCCGTCCTTTTCCTCCCGGTTCCGCAGCCCGCGGACCCGGTGCACCTGCTCGGCGGCGTTGGCCAGGTGGAAGTAGAACGCGAAGGCACGGACCAGGTCGGTAGCCTGCTCGAGCGGCAGGGAGCCGAGCAGTTCGCGGACCTGGGCCACGACGTCGTACGAGCTCCACGGCCCGGTGGCGTGCGCGCCGCCGCGGGCGGCTTCCTTGGATTCCTTGGTCAGCAGACGCACCTGCTCGACCAGGTCCAGGAGCTCGGGACCGTGCTGGCGGACCAGGGATTCGCCGAGGAGGGTGGACACGCGGCGGACGTCGGCGCGCAGTTCGGAGGCGAGGTCGGTGCCGGAATTCATTGCAGTGTCAGCCATGGAAACTATCTCTCGAAGGGACTTGGCTCGTACACTGCGCTGGATACTGTGAGCCGGGTTACGTTCTTCCTACAGGATGCTACCCGGAGGCCGGGCGGCAGCGGAATCCGTCTCAGATAGTGTCGGGGCCCTTGACTTGGGGCTCCGCAGGTGCGTCCGCGGTCGGTTTCGCAGGTGCCGCCGCGGGTGCAGTTGCGGGTGCCTCCGCGGCTGCCCTGGCAGGCAAGTTGATCCGGCCGCTGTAGGGGTCGCTGTGGTCCGGGCCGCTGCCGGACTCGCTGGCTTCGTGCCGCTGCTGCTTGAGCTCCTCCCGGGCCGCGGCCGCCTCCTGTCGGGCGGGAGCGCCGGTCGCGGGATCCATCATGCCCAGCACGCTGCCGAGGGTGCCGGTGGCACCTTTCGGGTTCCCGCCCCGCCGCAGCGCTGACATCCCCGCCAACGTGAAGCCGACGATCACCGCGACGCAGACGAGAACGGTCCCGAGGATTTCAAGAGCCATGCGACCAGCGTACGCGCGCCGGCACCCGCCCAGCCGGCACCCGCCCAGCCAGGCACCCACCCGTGAAGGCCTACCCGTGAAGGCCTACCGGGCGACTTTGAAATTGAACGCGCCGGTGCCCATTGCGCCCCAGAGCCGCACCCAGAGAGGCAGGATCATTTCGGCGCCGCGGGCGGTGGTGATGTCGCCCAGATCGATGATGTCCCGGTGTCCGAATTCCTTGAGCAGGGCGGCCACGGTCTCCTTGGCGCCCGCGTCGTTTCCGGAGACGAAGACTGAATGGTCGCCCCCGGCCACGGCCGCCGGATCCACCATCACACTGGCGGTCATGGTGTTGAGGGTCTTGACCACTCGGGCATCGGGAAAGGCGCGCTGGATCTGCTCGCCGAGGCTGTCGGTGTTCACCGGGCTCAACGACGGCGGAAACCCGCGGGAGAAGTCCAGCGGGTTCGCGATGTCGATAAGCACCTTGCCTGCCAGGTTTTCCGCTCCCGCTGCGGTCAGCGCCCCGAGGGAACCTGCACCGTTGGTGGCATTGATGACGAGCTCCGCCCCGGCAGCGGCGTCCGCGAAAGTGGCAACCCCGACGCTGCTGTGCGCCGCATGCCAGGCCGCGAAGGCTGGTCCGCCCGTCACACCAGGCTCGGTCCGGGCCAGCGTCGCCTGTGGATCGCGCGTGCCGACCACCACGTCGTGCCCCAGCTCAGCCAGGGCTCCGGCGATCGTGGGGCCAACGCTTCCGGTTCCCATCACTGCAATCCTCATGGTGTCCTCATTCCTTGTTGCAACCGGCGGCCTGCTGCAACCCGAGGCCTGCTACCACCGCCACAGGTAGACAGGTCGGTCTACTGATAAGAGGACGATATCAGACAGACCTGTCTACTACAACCATAGACAGACTTGTCTGTGTACGATGGAACCATGACGCCGCCAGCAGCCAAAGCACCGCCGGCCGCCCGCACTCCCGCCGGCCAGGCCAGGGACAAGATCCTCGCCACGGCCTTCCGTTTGTTCTATGCGCAGGGGTTCCGGGCGGCAGGCATCGACACGATCATCGCCGAATCCGGGGTCGCCAAGGCCACGTTCTACAAGTACTTTCCGGCCAAGGACGAGCTGATCCTGGCCTATCTGGAGAAGGTCGACGGCATCTGGACCGGGCAGCTGCACGCCGCTGCGGAAGCCGCCGGTCCCGACCCCGCGGCCCGGCTCGTCGGGTTGTTCGACGCCCTGGCCAACGCCTGCCGCCGCGACGGCTACCGCGGCTGCGCCTTCATCAACGCCGCCGCCGAGTCTGCCTCCGGAACCCGCGTCCACGCCCGGACCGTGGCGCACAAGGAGCACATCCGGGCCTGGATCCGGGACCTCGCGGCCCAGGCCGGGGCCGGCGACCCGGACCGGCTCGCCCGCAGCCTCACCCTGGTGCTCGACGGCGGCCTGGCCAGCGGCGTGCTCGACGCCGACCCGGCGGCGGCCCTCGCCGCCCGCGAGACCGCTGCGCAACTCGTGGCCGCAAGCCTGGGAAGGAACCCGTGAACACTTCGCCCACCAATCCTGACGCCCTGCTCGCCCGCTGGCAGCGTTTCCGGACCAGCCGCAACGCGGCCCTGGCCGGCGAGTACGGTTGGCTGACCCTGACGTCGTTCCAGTGGCTGGAGAACCGGCCGGCCGCCGTCGAACTCGTCCCCGGGCTCTGGTCCTCGGACGGCACGACGGCGTTCCTCACCGCCGCTGCGGCGGACGGACTGACGCTCGTGGAAACCGGCCAGCCCGTCGACGGCACCATCAGCGCAACACTCTCCGACGAGGAATCGCTACTCTGGGTCCAGTACGGCGGCAGCGACGGCCGGCAGGTTGTGGTGGAACTCGCTATGCGGGCCGGCAAGTATGCCCTCCGCACCCGGGACTCCCAGTCGCCCGTGTTCACGGACTTCGACGGCGTCCCCACCTTCGACTACCGGCCGGACCTGGCGGTCGAAGCCAAGTTCATCCCATATCCGGAGCCCGTGGACGTCCCGATCGGCACCGCCAACCCGCTGGTCGACGGGGTGCACCGATCGGTCGGCGAGCTGGTGTTTCGGCTGCCCGGCAAGGACCACGAGTTCCACCTGCAGGCCGAGGAGGAAAAACTCGGCGCCCTGACGGTGACGTTCCACGATGAGACCAACGGGGCAGCCCCGCCGGACATGGCAACAGCCGAGTGGCGGAAGGTCTCCACCGCCCGGCCCCGCGTCGACGCGCTGGGGAACCGGACGGTCATCCTGGATTTCAACCGGGCCATCAACTACCCCAGCGCCTTCTCCCCGTACGGCACCTGCCCCATGCCGGTGAAGAACAACAGCCTGGACTACCGGATCGAGGCCGGCGAGAAGGAGCCAGCGCTCTTCTAGACGCGCTCTTCCAAAAGCGGTCTTCTAGACGATCGCGGACACCCCGGTCACGGCCCGGCCCACGATCAGCGTGTTGATCTCGAACGACCCCTCGTAGGTGTAGATCGCCTCGGCGTCGGCGAAGATCTTGGCCATCCGGTAGTCGGTGACGATCCCGTTGCCGCCCAGCAGGGACCGGCCCATCGCCACGCTCTCGCGCATCCGGGCGCTCACGTAGGACTTCGCCAGCGCCACCTGCGGCATGTCCGCAGTGCCGCGCTCCTGCAGCTGCGCGATCCGGACCATCATCCCCATGCTCGCCACGGCGTTGCCGAGCATCGTCACCAGCTGCTGCTGGACCAGCTGGAATTTCGCCAGCGGCCGCCCGAACTGCTGGCGTTCGACGGCGTACTGCCGTGCGACGTCGAATGCAGCCAGTTGCTGGCCCACACCCTGCCAGGCGACCATGATCCGCGAGCCGCGCAGCAGCTCGTTGGTGTCCTCGAAGCTGTTGATCCCGGCGAAGCGGTCCGACTCGGCCACCTGCACATCCGTGAAGACAATGTCCGCGTTCTGCACCGTGCGCAGTGCGATCTTGTTCTCGATCCGGCTCCGGCTCACACCGGGCAGGGTCGCGTCCACGATGAAGCCGCGGATGGCCCCGCCGGCCTCGTCGCGGGCCCACACGAGCAGGTAGTCGCAGAACGTCCCGTTGCCGATCCAGCGCTTGGCACCGTTGAGGACCCAGGTGTCGCCGCCGTCGGGCGCTCCGCCGGGAACGCGCCGCGCGACGGTCTCCATGCCGCCTGCCACGTCGGAACCATGCTCCGGCTCGGTCAGCGCGAACGCGCCGGTGGTCCGGAGGTTTGCGGCGTCCTCGAGCAGGCGCGCCTTCTGTTCGTCGGAGCCGAAGCCGTAAAGCGATTCGACAAAAAGGTCGTGGTGGACCAGGAAAAACGTCGCCAGCGAGGTGTCCACCCGGGTCATCTCGGCGATGACCAGCCCGGCGAACAGATGGCTGTAGCCGCGCTGGGCCGGCGCGCTGAGCTCCAGCGCGGCAAGCTTCGGCAGGATGTGGGCGGGGAATTCGGCCTTGTTCCACCACTCACCGGCAAAAGGGGCCACTTCGCGGGCCAGGAACTCCCGCAGTTCTGCCAGCTTTGCCTGTTCCGCGTCGTTGAGCATCGACTCGAAGTCGAAGAAATCGGCAGTCGGCAGTCCGGAGACGGAGTCGGCAGGCGCCGCGGAGCCGGCGAGCCCGGTCCGTATCACTTCGGTCCCATCCGGATCGAGCCGTCGAGACGGATGGTCTCGCCGTTGAGCATGGCGTTGTCCACAATGTGCGCGGCCAGGTTCGCGTACTCCGCGGGGCGGCCCAGCCGGGACGGGTGCGGCACCTGCCGGCCGAGGGAATCCTGCGCTTCCTGCGGCAGCCCGGCCATCATGGGCGTCTCGAAGATGCCCGGCGCGATGGTGACCACCCGGATCAGCGACCGGGCCAGTTCGCGGGCGATCGGCAGTGTCATCGCATGGACCGCACCCTTGGAGGCGGCGTAGGCCGGCTGGCCGATCTGGCCGTCGAATGCGGCGACGGAGGCGGTGTTGATGATGACGCCGCGCTCCGGCCCGCCCAGCGCGGTCACGGCGGGCTCGGTCGCGGCCATTGCGGCCGCGGCGAGGCGGATGACGTTGAACGTGCCCACGAGGTTGATCTGGATGACGCGGCTGAAGGCCTCCAGCGGCAGCACGCCGTCGCGGCCCAGGACCTTGCCGGGGGTGGCGATCCCGGCGCAGTTGACCACGATCCGCAGCGGGCCGAGGTCGACGGCGGCGTCGACGGCGGCCTGCACCTCCGCTTCGCTGGTGACGTCGGCGGGGACAAAGACCGCCCGGTTCCCCGGCTCCGGCGGGATGCCCCCGGGGGTCTCCCCGCCGGTCTTTCCTCCGGCGTTGGCCCCGGCGTTCAGCTCGGCGGCAAAGGCGTCACCGGCGGAACCGGGCAGGTCCACCAGCACCACGGAGGCGCCGGCGTCGAACAGGCGCCGGGCCGTGGCAGCGCCCAGGCCTGACGCCCCGCCCGTAATCAGCGCGACTGTACCTTTGATGTCCATGCATCCTCCTTGACGTGGAACCGCCCCCACGACACTGTGTGCAGCGTCACGAACCGGGAACATTAGTTAGTGAATGTTAACTGGAATATGGGCTTTCCGCACCTCCGCCCCGCCCCTACTAGGCTGGAACCATGAGCCCAGCCGATGTTTCCGCCGCCCCCGACTGGTCCTTTCGCGCGGACGAAGCGGCCCGTTCCGTGACCAGGCTGTTCGGGCAGCGGCTTCTTTTCCTGCCGGGAACCCACATCGCCGCGATCGTGCGCCCCTCGGGACGGCTCAAGAACCTGGCCCGGCCCTGGCATTACTGGTGGCAGGCGCACTATCTGGACTGTCTGGTGGACACCGGCCGCCGCGAGCTCGGCACGGAAACGCGGCCCGGAAAACGGTTCGACGGCGAGAACCGTCCCAGCGCGGGCAGGCTCGCCTCCCGGCTGGTCACCGGGATCCGGCTGCGCAACTTCCTCACCGTCGTGAACAACTACTACGACGACATGGCCTGGCTCGCGCTGTCCACCGTGCGGCTGGAGAAACTCGCCGAACAAAGCCGCAAGGCGGCAGGTCGGCGCCGCAACGCCAGGGTCCTGAAGAGCCTCACGCTGCAGTTCGATTCCGCCTCCACGGACGACCTCGGCGGCGGCACCTTCTGGAGCAAAAAGCGGGATTTCAAGAACACTCCGGCCACGGCCCCGGTGGCGCTTTACTACGCCCGCACCGGACAGGCAGCCAAGGCGCAGGCCCTGCTGGACTGGCTGGATGCCCGGCTTTTCGACCCTGAACAGGGCATGTACCGGGACGGTCTCCGGATCACACCCGGCGGCGAGGTAGTCCTGGAAAGCACGATCTACTCCTACAACCAGGGCCCCGTCCTGGGCGCACTGCTGGAGCTCGGCGGCGAGGCGAACCTGGCCCGCGCGGCCTCGCTCGTGGCTTCCGTTGCACAGCACCTCACCGTCCCTGCCCCGACACCCGGGCACGGCACCATACTGCGCTGCGAGGGAAGCGGCGACGGCGGCCTCTTCACCGGCATCCTGGCCCGCTACCTCGCCCTGGCCGCGGTCGATGGGCGGCTCCCGGCCCGGACCAGGGCGAAGGCAACGGCACTGGTGCGCGACACCGCCGAGGCGTTCTGGGAGGGCCGCCGGATCGTCTCCGCCCCGGAGCCGCTGGCGGGCAAGGAGGGCCGGATCATCTTCTCCGCCCACGCCGAGTTGCCGGCGCTCAGCAGCTACCCGGCGGGATCCGCCGTCGAACTCTCCACCCAGCTGCAGGCCTGGCTGATCCTGGAAGCCGCGGCGTCGATAGCCGGCATGCCGGGGACGCGGAACCCGGCAGAACCGGTGCCGGGACTACCGGCCGGGAATTAAGTCATGCAATAGTTTCGTAATCGATGTGATCCTGGTCACTTAACGGGCCCCCAACTTGGTGACTTAGGTTTGGCTAACCTACAGTTTTTCCTAGTGAGCATGCCCTAACTTCCCCGCTCACAGGGGCTTAGGGTTCCCAGCACATTCCTTGCAGAAAGCAGCCCCATGAAGATCCGCAACAACGCGCTGGCAGGTATCGCACTTGCCGCCACCGCCGCGCTCGGCCTCACCGCCTGTGGCTCCAGCACCTCCACGGCCCCCAGCAGCAGCGCCGCCGCTGACGGCAAGATCTCCGGAGAGATCACGGTCTACAACGCCCAGCACGAATCCCTGACCAAGGAGTGGGTGGACGCCTTCACCGCGGAAACCGGCGTCAAGGTCACCATGCGCCAGGGCTCGGACACCGAGATGTCCAACCAGATCATCCAGGAAGGCAAGGCCTCCCCGGCCGACGTCTTCCTGACCGAAAACTCCCCGGCCATGGCCCAGGTCGAAAACGCCGGGCTCTTCGCCGACATCGACAAGGCCACCATCGATCAGGTGCCGGCCGAGTTCCGCCCCTCCACCAACAAGTGGACCGGCATCGCGGCCCGCTCCACCGTGCTGGTGTACGACAAGGCCAAGCTCACCGAAGACCAGCTGCCCAAGTCCATGCTGGATCTGGCCAAGCCGGAGTGGCAGGGCAAATGGGCGGCATCGCCGTCCGGTGCCGACTTCCAGGCGATTGTCTCCGCCCTGCTCGAGCTCAAGGGCGAAGCAGCCACCGAGGAGTGGCTGAAGGGCATGAAGGCAAACTCCAAGCCCTACAAGGGCAACAGCACCGCCATGAAGGCGGTCAACGCCGGTGAGGTCGACGCCGCCCTGATCTACCACTACTACTACTACGGCGACCAGGCCAAGACCGGCGAGAACTCCAAGAACGTCGCCCCGTACTACTTCAAGAACCAGGATCCGGGCGCGTTCGTGTCCGTCTCCGGCGGCGGCGTGCTGGAGTCCTCGAAGAACGCGGCGGCGGCGCAGGCCTTCGTCAAGTTCATCACCGGCAAGAAGGGACAGGAAGTCCTGCAGAAGGGCACCTCCTTCGAGTACGCCATCGCCTCCGACGTTCCCGCGAACGAGAAGCTCGTCCCGCTGCCGGAACTGCAGGCGCCCACCGTGGATCCGGCCAAGCTCAACTCCGCAAAGGTCTCCGAGCTGATGACCAAGGCAGGACTGCTCTAACCACGTGACCACCAAGCTGGCGGCTCCCGGAACAACCGGGGGCCCGACGACGGCGGGCCGGGGCAAGCGCCCCCGCCCGCCTCTCGGCGTCTCTGTAATTGCTGTCCTTGCGGTCCTGATCGCCCTCTTCGCGCTAATTCCGCTGGGCTACGTCATTGTCATGACGGTGGCCACGGGGTGGGACACCGCCGTGGAACTAATCTTCCGGGAACGCGTCGGCGTGCTGCTGCTCAACACGGTGCTGCTGATGCTGGTCACTGTGCCGCTCTGCCTGATCCTCGGCGTCGGCGGCGCCTGGCTAGTGGAACGTACCCAGCTCAAAGGGCACAAATGGTGGGCCGTGCTGCTCGCCGCCCCGCTGGCCATCCCCGCCTTCGTCAACAGCTACGCGTGGGTTTCCGCGGTGCCATCGCTCGAGGGCCTGTGGTCCGGCGTGCTGATCGCCACGCTGTCCTATTTCCCGCTCGTCTACATCCCGGCCGCCGCCACACTCAGCCGGCTGGATCCTGCCATCGAGCAGTCCGCCGCATCCCTGGGCCTCGGCGCCTGGCGTACTTTCTTCCGCGTGGTGCTCCCGCAGCTGCGGATTGCGATGACCGGCGGCGCGCTGCTCGTGTCCCTGCACCTGCTCGCCGAATACGGCGCCTTCGCGATGATCCGCTTCGACACCTTCACCACCGCGATCATGGTGCAGTACCAGTCCACCTTCAACGGCACTGCCGGGAACATGCTGGCCAGCGTGCTCGTGTTCCTCTGCCTGATCCTGCTGCTGGTGGAGGTGCGCAGCCGCGGCAGCGCCCGGTACGCGAAGATCGGCTCCGGCGCACAGGCCCGCGCGCTGCGTCTGCCGTTGCACGCCTACCAGCTCCCGTCCCAGCTGTTTCTGGCCGCGCTCACCGCGCTGGCCTTCGGGCTGCCGCTGACCTTCGTGCTGCGCTGGATATTCTCCGGCGGCCCGGACATCTGGGCAGCGGACGAATTCCTGCCCGCCCTGCTGCAGACCCTGATGTACGGCCTCACCGGCGCCCTGGCCACCACGGTCGTCGCGTTCCCGATGGCGTACCTGGCCGTGCGGCACCCCAGCTGGTTCAGCAAGGCACTGGAATTGTCCAACTACATCACCAGCTCCATGCCGGGGATCGTGGTGGGCCTGGCGTTCGTGACGGTCAGCATCAAGGCCGCGCCGGACCTTTATCAGACCTCCGCGCTGCTGATCGCGGCCTACGTGCTGCTGTTCCTGCCGCGCGCGCTGGTCAACATCCGTTCCGGCCTGGCCCAGGCGCCGAAGGAACTCGACGAGGCCGCGCAGGCGCTCGGCAAGCCGCCGCTGCTGGCCTTCCTCCGGGTCACGCTGCGGCTCACCGCCCCCGCCGCCGCGGGCGGCGCAGCGCTGGTGTTCCTGGCGATCGTCAATGAACTGACGGCAACACTGCTGCTCTCCCCCAACGGCACCCGGACGCTCGCCACCGAGTTCTGGAGCAAGAGCAGCGAAATCGACTACGCCGGCGCCGCCCCGTACGCCCTGCTGATGATTATAATTTCGGCACCGATGACCTACCTCCTCTTCCAGCAGTCCAAGAAAGCAGCGGGACAGTGACCGAAACCCAGCACAGCCCCTCCCGGCTCCCGGAACCGCGGGTCGCGGCGTCCGTGGCCACCAGCACCAACACCCACCTGGAAATTGATGCCGTCACCAAGAACTTCGGCTCCCAGGCGGTCCTCATGGGTGTCAACCTTTCGGTAGCGAAGGGCGGCACGACCGCGATCGTGGGGCCCTCCGGCTCGGGCAAGACCACGCTGCTGCGGCTGGTCGCCGGTTTTGAGCACCCGGACACCGGCAGCATCTCGCTCAACGGCGCCAAGGTCGCCGGCGACGGCGTCTGGGTCCCGGCACACAAGCGCCACGTCGGCTACGTGGCGCAGGACGGCGCACTCTTCCCGCACCTGAGCGTCGGAAAGAACATTTCGTTCGGCCTCGACGCCGCCGGGCTTGCCGGCGGGCACCGTGGCGTCAAGGACCGGGTGGCCGAACTGCTGGCCATGGTGTCGCTGGACCCGTCGATGGCCAAACGCCGCCCGCACGAGCTCTCCGGCGGGCAGCAGCAGCGCGTGGCCCTGGCCCGGGCCCTCGCCCGGGAGCCGGAGCTGATGCTGCTGGACGAACCATTCTCCGCCCTGGATGCAGGCCTTCGGGTGGCCACCCGCCGCGCCGTCGGCAAGGTGCTGCACGACGCCGGTGTCACCACCATCCTGGTCACCCACGACCAGGGCGAGGCGCTGTCCTTCGCGGACCAGGTCGCCGTGATGCGCGGCGGACGGCTGGCGCAGATCGGCAACCCGTTCATCGTCTACACCCGCCCCGCGGACCGCGCCACCGCGGAATTCCTCGGCGACGCGGTGATCCTCGATGCCTGGATGGAGGGTTCCCTGGCCACCTGTTCCCTGGGCGGCATCCCCGTGCGCCGGCCCCCGGCGCAGGGCCGCGTCCAGCTCATGCTGCGGCCGGAACAGATCCGGATCTCCGAGGACGGACCCATCCGCGGCGTCGTGGTGGACACCGATTACTTCGGGCCCGAAACCACCGTCCGGCTCAAACTCGCCGTTCCGCCCGTCCTCGCGGAGGGCGCCGTGGCCGACCACCGCTACCCCGGCGGCGGCGAAATCATCACCATCCGGCACTGGAACGCCTCGATCGCCCGCCCCGGCACGGAGCTCTGCCTCCGCGTCGTCGGCGAAGCCGTGGCCTTCCCGATGGAGGACCTGCCGCCGGCCTAAGTTGCGGGCGTCAGCGTGCCGCGCCGGCGGGGTTCAGGATGCCGGCGGGGTTCAGGGTGCCGGCGGGGTTCAGGGTGCCGGCGGGCGTTTGGTCTGCGGATACGGCGTTTCGTGCCGGGCGAGCATCTCGACGAATCCCGCGATCTTCTTCTCCCGGGTGGCGGCCTGTTTCACGCCGTTGGTGCGGTAGATCAGGGCATACCTGTTCACCGAGGTCAGGACGTCGAACATCGCCTGCGCCCGCGGGTCTGCCGCGATGGCGGCGGCGAGGTCTTCAGGGACCTCCGCCGTCGCCGCGCCCGAGTAAGCGGCTTCCCAGCGGCCGTCCGCCTGGGCGCTTTCGACGGCGGCGCGGCCCGCGGGAGCCATTCTGCCGGCGGCTTCGAGGCGCCCGATCCGCTCCACGTTACGCGCGGACCACAGACTCTTCGGTCCCCGGCGGGTCATCCGCTGGAAGGAACTCCCCCCGTCACGGCGCCGGCCCTGGCCGTCGATCCAGCCGAAGCACAGCGCTTCCTGCAGCGCGGCCTCATAGTCCACCTCCGTGACGTCCCCACCCTTCTTGTGCAGCACCAGCCACACACCGGGGCTCTCCGCATGGTGCTGTTCCAGCCAGGCACGCCACTCGTCCGCGTCCTTCACCAGCAGTTCCTCGAGTTCAACAGCCATGGCACCATTCTGCCCCGGCACTGACCACCGGCGCTGCTTTGGTGGCACGATAGCCCTGAGAGCTGGATACCGTCACACCCGAGGAGCAACGATGCTGCGAGTCCGCCCGATCCACTTCACCTCCCGCCTTGATGCCTGGGAGCGGCTGCTGACCGACCTTGGCCTGGTCAAGACTGTTGACGAGCCCACATGGCGGGAGTTCGACGCCGGATCCGGGCGCCTGGCGCTCCATTTCGTCGAGGCCGGCTCCGCTGAGGACGGCACCACTTCCCTCGGCGTCGAGGTCGGGGACCTCAAGGAATTCGCCCGGCGGACCAAGGAAGCCGGCGCGGCTGACAGCACCACGACAGCCGGCACCACCGCGGAACTCGTCGACGCCGACCACGGACCCTCCTGCCGCATCACCGCCGCAGACGGGTACAGTTTCCTGGCCGACCCAGCCACCCGCGCCAGCGACGGCAGCTGGGGCGGGTCAGCCGAAGCAGACCCGAGCCTCGCCGTCGTCGGCGTCTGGTTCTCCGAGGACGCAGTGGCGGCAGCCCGGACCCTGCGCGACATCGGCGCTGCGCCCCGCCCGGTTCCAGGCAGCGCCGCCGGCGGCAACGCCAACACAGACGCCGATACCGCCGAATCGGAGACGTTCACGGCCAAAAACGGCGGCGTCCTGATGCTCGGAACAAGCGCCGCGGGCGGGCAGGCCGGGCTGGGATTCGAATACGCCGGCGACCTGAACGCCCTTTGTGACCGTCTGGCCGAGGCGGGACATGAGGCGGCGCTCATCGAGGAGGCCGCCATCCCGACCCTGCATGTGGCCAACCCCGATGCGGACGGTGTGGCCGCCCGCCGGCCCCTCTGGATTTCCGCAGCACCGTCGCTCGGGTGAGGGTGAGCACGCCCCGGCCACGGGGATGGGGTAGAACTTAACCATGAATGTTCGCACTCCTGACCCGAACCCCGGCTGGCTCTCCGAAGAAGATTTGTTCGAGGCGCGCGGCCGGCTGCCCATGGTCTACGTCGAGGCCGTCCCGGTCCGGCTGGACCCGCTCGGGTTTGTGAACGAGGTCGGCACGCTTCTGCAGGCCGATGCGGACGGCAACATGATCCGCTCGCTGGTCTCCGGCCGGGTGCTGTACCGGGAGACCATCCGAGCGGCCCTGCTGCGCCATATGGAGAAGGACCTCGGCCCGCTGGCCTTCCCGCAGTTGCCCATCAGCCCGGTGCCGTTCACAGTGGCCGAGTACTTCCCCGCCCCGTCCCACACGGGATTCACCGACGACCGCCAGCACGCTGTTGCGCTGGCGTACATCATCCCGGTCACCGGCGAATGCTCTCCTCGCCAGGACGCCCTGGAACTGACTTGGATGACGCCACAGGAAGTCATGAGTTCGGATGTCCAGCTGGAATTCAGCGGCGGCCGCGGTGCCCTGATCCGCCAGGCACTGGCCTTCGCCGGGGTCGGGAACTGACCCGCACCGCGCCGGCCTGAAAACGCACCGGGACGCCCGGAGGTTGTGGTGCGTCCCCGACTTCCGGGGCGCGCCTTTGTAGACTGGTGGGCGGACCGCAAAAGAATTTAAGGATTCCCGATGACCCACCCACCAGCCGCACCGAACTACATCGAACAACAGGCTGGAGCTCTGCAGAGCGGTCATCATCTGCTCCTGCCCGATGGCAACCGTTCCGCCGAAATCCGGCGCGTTGACGTCGAAACCGACGATTTCGGCACTCCAGCCGTGGTCCTGGCGACCCTCACCGGCGGCGGCAGTCTCCGGATCGCGGCCGCCTCCACCGTCCTGGTCCTGGATACGGCCACCGGGGCTGCCGAACCCGCGGTCGCAGCACCCGCGTTCGAGGACGCCGGCACCGCGCTGCAGCTCGTCGAACCGGCCCCCGCTGAGGGCGCCGCCCAGAACGAGGCCAAGGAGCAGGGCGGGCGCCAGGCGACCGACGACGGCGCCGCAGCGGCCGCCGTCGTCGTCCCTCCCCTTCCGCCCGCGCCGCCCGCGGTGACCGGACCCAGCGAAGCGGACCTGGCGCTGATCCCCGCCCTCGAGGGCACACCCGAGTCCGTGGTGCAGGCAGTCGCGGAGGCCCACCCGGACTCGGTGGGGGTGCTGCTGCTCAGTGAACGGCTGGCCAAGGGGATCAATACCAAGTCCGGCAGCTGCCTCAAGGACCTCAGCGACCTCGCGCAGGAGCTGTTCATCATCCTCAAGGACCCCGAAAACGCGCTTGCCGTTGCCGACCTGCTGAACGTGCTGCCCTTCGACGGCAACCGCGGACGCTGGGCGTCGGTGGAGGCCTCACTCGCCCTGTCCAGCTACATCTGCCGGCACCTCGGGCAGGAGGAACGGGCCGCTGTCTACGAGAAGTTCCTCCGCGCCCCCGAAGCCATGGAGACGGACCGGTTCAAGGCCCGGATCAACGCCAAGGTCCGCCAGCGCTCGCTCAACGAACCGAACCTGTACGACAAGGAAATCTTCCGCTCGATGGACAACTCGAATCCGGACGCGGAACGGGAGTGGCGGCTCCTGCGGCTCGAGGCACTGCTCTTCCTGCGCGCCCACGGCGGCTCGGAAACCATCGGGGCACCGGAGCTGGACCGCCGGATCGGCAACGAACTCGAGTCTGTCCGTTCCTGAGGCGTTTGCCCCCTACCCCCTCGCGGCCCGGCGTTGTAGATTCACCCCATGACGAACAATCTGAGCGTTGTGATCAATTCCGACGCGCCGCAGGTTTGGACGATGCTGCGTGAACCCGCCAAGGTCGCCCAGTGGCACGGCTGGGAAGCCGACGACCAGGCGGCCGAGATCAACGAGATCTACTTCGGCCCCAACGTTGTCGAAGGCGCCGACCACACGTCCCTGGTGGTCGATGGCGGGGATGTCTTTACCTTGAAACCGGTCCCGGGCGGCACCGAGGTCAGCGTGACGCGGGCGGCCATCGACCACAATTCCGAGTGGGCGGCCTGGGACGAGGACATCACCCAGGGCTGGCTGACCTTCCTGCAGCAGCTCCGGTTTGCCCTCGAACGGCATCCGCACGGCAAGCGCCGGACCTTCTTCTTCTCCGTTCCGGGAAACGAGGAGTCCGCCATTGATCAGCTGGGACTCTCGGACGTTCCCAAGCCCGGCGAACCGTACTCGCTCACTCTGGCCACGGGCGAGGAAATCTCCGGCAAGGTGTGGTTCCGGAGCAACCACCAGGTGGGCCTGACCGTCCACCACTACGCGGAGCACGGAGACGGCCTGGTGATCGTGGCGGACCAGCCGGTCATCAAAGACATCCGGCCCCAAGGCGGGTCCCTGGTCATCATTTCCACCTACGACCTCGGGGCGCACCAGTTGGAGTCCATCCGCAACCACTGGGACAAGTGGCGGGCTGAGAACTACCCCACATCCGATCCGCTGCACTAAGGGTTGAAGGCTGTTAGCTGGCACACTTGAACGGTGCCAGCCAATCCTGATTCACCCGTGTCTTCCCTCCTGTCGGCCCAGCAGTCGGAGTTTTCCTTCCGCGTGGGCAAACGCCTGAGCGAGAGCTGCTCGCCGTCGGCGGTCCAGGTGGCTGGGAACGGCGGGGAGTTCCTCGGCCGCACCGGCACCACCACCACACCGCACGGCGAGATCCAGACCCCGGCATTCATCGCCGTCGGCACCAAAGCCACCGTCAAATCGGTGCTCCCGGAGTCCGTCGCCGAGCTGGGCGCGCAGGCCGTGCTCGCCAACGCCTACCACCTGTACCTGCAGCCCGGCGCCGATATCCTGGACGAGGCCGGCGGGCTGGGCACCTTCATGAACTGGCGCGGCCCCACCTTCACCGACTCGGGCGGGTTCCAGGTGATGAGCCTGGGCTCGGGGTTCAAGAAGGTCATCGACATGAAAACTGCGCCAGTTGCGGATACCGCGGTCCCCGACGACGCCGTCGCACCGGGCAAGGAACGGCTGGCCCACGTGGACGAGGAGGGCGTGTGGTTCAAGAGCCACCTCAACGGCGACCGGCACCGCTTCAGCCCCGAGATCTCCATGAACGTCCAGCACCAGATCGGCGCGGACATCATGTTCGCCTTCGACGAGCTCACCACGCTGCAGAACTCCCGCGGCTACCAGGAGGAATCGCTGGAGCGCACCCGGCGCTGGGCCGAACGCTGCATCACCGAGCACTTCCGGCTCACGTCCGAGCGCGCCGGGAAGCCATACCAGGCACTCTTCGGCGTGATCCAGGGTGCCCAGTACGAGGACCTGCGCCGCAAAGCCTGCCGCGACCTCGGCGCGATGAACTTCGACGGCTTCGGTATCGGCGGCGCCCTGGAGAAGGAAAACCTGGGCACGATCGTGCGCTGGTGCAACGAGGAACTGCCGGAGAACAAACCCCGGCACCTGCTCGGCATCTCCGAGCCGGACGACATCTTCACGGCCATCGAGAACGGCGCGGACACCTTTGACTGCGTCTCCCCCACCCGGGTCGCCCGGAATTCGGCGTTCTACCACCCCACCGGCCGGTACAACCTCTCCGGAGCCCGGTACAAGCGCGACTTCGGCCCGCTCCAGGAAGGCTGCGACTGCTACGCCTGCCTGAACTATTCACGGGCGTACATCCACCACCTTTTCAAGGCCAAGGAAATGGTCTCGGCCACGCTGATCTCGATCCACAACGAGCGCTTTGTCGTGAAGATGGTCGACGACGCCCGGCTGGCCATCGAGGCCGGCAACTTCTTCGAGTTCAAGGCCGAGACCCTGGGGCAGTACTACTCCTAGGTTCCGTGGGTGCAGGGCTGGCGCGTGCTGGGCCGCCCGCCGTCGAGTTCGCGGGGCCCCCACGCACGGCCCCCGCCGCGGTGGCCCGACGGGTCCGGCGGGAGCCTACGCCCCGTAGCTCGGTTCGCGCTTCTTGATCCAGCCGATGGCACCGGCGGTCACCGGGACGAAGAGGAACTCGACGAGGGTCTTGTAGAGGAAGCCCACCACGACGTAGTTCACGAACGTCGCGAGATCGGTAATCCCGATCACCGAGGCCGCGATGCTGCAGAAAATGAGCGTGTCAACGAACTCTCCGGCGACCGAGGAACTCATGATCCGGGCCCAGAGGGACTTCTCCCCGGATCGCGCCTTCATCTTGACGAGGATCCACGCGTTGATGGTCTGCCCCGCGAGGAACGCCAGAAGTGACGCGAGCACAATCTGCGGGACCGGGCCCAGTGCACCTTCCAGGGCGGTCTGCTTGGCGACGCCGAAGTCGTCGTCGAATCCCGGCAAGGCGATGATGATCCAGTAGCAGAGAGACGCGAAAACCGAGAGCGCGAAGGTGGTGACGATGGCCTTTCGCGCCACCTTGAAGCCGTAAACCTCGCTGATCACGTCGCCCAGAATGTATGCCAACGGGAAGAGGAAGAAGCCGCCGTCGGTGATGATCGGGCCGATCGCGACGCCCTTGGACGCCCCGATGTTGGAGAGGATCAGCACCACGGCCATAACGGCCAGCAGGATGCCGAAGTAGGGGGAACCGATCGAGGCGAATTTCGGCGGCGCGGCGGCCGGCAAAGTCTTGGCGGAAGTCATGGGTGTTCCATTCGTAGTGGTTCGCTCGGCGTCCCGGGTCCTTGAGGAGGACCTGGCTGGGCGCCGGCTGTATTAGCACTGGACGGTCCTGGCGGGCTGACCGCCGGGAACCGGCTTCCATTCTCTCACCCCCGATCCGAAGCCGTGGCAGGGGCTGCGGAAGTGGGATGCCTTCCGGCGACCGAACCGGTCCCCCTGAACGACGACGGCGGGCTGCCGGCTTCCGGACCGAAGTCCCGGAGCCGGCAACCCGCCGTCGTCATACGAACCGCCGGTCCGGCGGCCCGCACCGCCAGTTCGGCGGTTCCGCAGCGCTAGCGGCGCGACGCGTCGACGAGGTCCTTGTCGTCGTCCCTAAGGCCGTCGCCCGGCACGACCGGGGCCTCAGCAGGCTCCCAGGCATGTCCCTGTTCGTGGTCCAGGTGGGTGGACTTCTTGTTCTTCAGGGCGAAGATGTAGACCACCAGCGAGATGGCGATGGCCACGGTGACGTAGGTGAAGAACAGGTCCACCCGCTCGGCCTTCTGGAGGGCCGCGCCGATCAGCGGGACGGTGCCCCCGAAGAGCGAGTTGGCGATCGCGTAGCCGAGGCCGACACCGAGTGCCCGGATGGAGGCCGGGAACAGCTCGGCCTTCACGAGGGCGTTGATCGAGGTGTAGCCGCCGACGATCAGCAGGCCGCCCATCATCAGCAGGAACGCGGTGAGGGGGTCCTTGGTGCCGGCCAGCGTCGAAAGCAGCGGCCAGGTGAACAGCACGCCGGTGATGCCGAACCAGAGCAGCAGCGGCTTGCGGCCGACCTTGTCGGAAATGATGCCGTAGACCGGCTGCATCAGCATGAAGATGAACAACGCCCAGAAGTTGATCACCGAGGTGTCGGTCTTGGCGATGCCGGACGTGTCGTTCATGAATTTCAGGATGAAGTTGGTGTACGTGTAGAACGCTACGGTGCCGCCGAGGGTGACTCCGATGCAGATCAGCAGCGGCTTCCAGTGCTGGGTGAAGAGCAGCTTCATCGTGCCCGGCTGTGCGACGCCTGCCACGGCCGGAACCTTTGCGGCCTCGACCTGCTCGGCGGACACGGTTTCCTCCATCGAGCGGCGCAGCCACAGGACCACCAGCGCGGCGACGCCGCCGATCGCGAACGGGATCCGCCAGCCCCATTCAGTCAGGGCGGACTTGTCCATGGTGTTCTGCAGAATGACGAGGACCAGCAGGGCCAGCATCTGGCCGCCGATCAGCGTGACGTACTGGAAGCTGGAGAAGAAGCCCCGCCGCTTGGACGTGGCGGCCTCGGACATGTAGGTGGCGCTGGTGCCGTATTCGCCGCCCACGGAGAAGCCCTGGATCAGCCGGACCACGATCAGCAGGACCAGGGCCCAGACGCCGATCTGCTGCGTTGTCGGCAGGATCGCGATGGCGAACGAACCTGCGGACATCATCGTCACGCTCAGGGTCAGCGCAGCCTTCCGGCCCTTGCGGTCGGCATAGCGGCCAAAGAACCAGGCGCCCACCGGGCGCATCAGGAACGACGTCGAGAAGACGGCCATGGCCTCAAGGCCGGCCTGCAGGTCGTCCTTGGAATTGAAGAAATGCGACTGGAAATATGCCGCGAAAACCGTGTAGACATACAGGTCGTACCACTCCACGAGGTTTCCGGCAGAGCCTTTGAGAATATTGCTGACGGCTTTTCTCGTCTGCGCCGATTCGGACAGCTGCGTGCTCATCAATGAACCTTCCTGGATTCGGCGCCGCAAGAAAGCAACACCGTCCGCCACCCTATTCCTGGTGATCCGGCACACTTGGGTTTTGTTCATATTGGTCATGCGCACAATGCGGACGGTTTTCCGGGAATGGCAGGATAGGGCCATGGCTTCCACAGTTGACTCGCCCACCGCCGTTACGCCCGACGCCGCGTCCGCCCCCGCCGTTGCCCTGACCATCGCCGGGTCCGAAGCGACCGGCGGCGCCGGTGCGCAGGCTGACCTGAAGACGTTCCAGGAGCTGGGCGTCTTCGGCATCGCCAACCTGACGTGCATCGTTTCCTTCGATCCGCAGGACAACTGGAACCACCGCTTCGTCCCGATCGACCCGCAGGTCATCGCCGACCAGCTTGAGGCGACGACGGCGGCCTACGGTGCGGCGTCGGGCGCGCCGTCCCTGCTGGGCACCGTGAAGATCGGGATGCTGGGCAGCCCGGCGACCATCGCCACGGTCGCCACGGCGCTGGCCGCGGCCTCGTTCACCAATGTCGTGCTGGATCCGGTGCTGATCTGCAAGGGCCAGGAGCCGGGGCATGCGTTGGACACCGACCAGGCATTGAAGGCGCAGATCCTGCCGCTGGCCACGTTTGTCACGCCGAACCACTTCGAGGCCGAGTCCCTCTCCGGCCTGGCAATCACGGACCTCGAGTCGCTCAAGGCCGCCGCCGTCCGGATCCACGAGCTGAGCGGCGCCACGGTGCTCGCCAAAGGCGGAGTCCGCCTGGCCGGGCCAGACGCCGTCGACGTCTACTACGACGGCGAGATCCTGGAAGTCCTGTCGGCCCCGAAGGTGGGCGAGGTGGCGGTGTCCGGCGCCGGCTGTTCGCTGGCCGCAGCCGTTACCGCGGAGCTGGCCAAGGGCGCGACGCCACTGGAGGCCGCACGCACCGCCAAGGCCTTTGTGACCGCGGGGATCCGAAACCGGCTGGCCTCGGGGGCGCCGTTCACTGCGCTCTGGCAGGGCGGGCCGCGCTAACGTCCGTCGCCCCGGCGCGCCGGGGTCGCCGGGCAACGTCGGGGTCGCCTGGCAACGTCGGGGTCGCGGGCTACGTCGAGTTCGCCGGGACTTCCCTGTGTGTCAGGCTCTTGTGTGACAGGTTTGCTGTCGCCCGCGGCCTGGCGTGCGGGGCGGGGAAAGGTCCGTGATGGATTTTGTTATTCCTTCCCG